>JAKAUF010000228.1 GCA_021827785.1 Acidobacteriota bacterium
GCCGCGCCCGCGGGATTTCTGATTACACGCAGCTGCCATTCGCCGGCGGAAGCGGCCGCGGCCGCCCGCGACGGCGCCGACTTCTGCCTTTTGGCGCCCATCTTCCCCACGCCGTCCAAACCGGGCGCCGTCCCCCTCGGGATCGAGGCGCTGCGCGCCGCCGCCGCGCACGCCCGCGTGCTCGCCCTGGGCGGCGTCACGGAAGAAAACATTGCCGCTTGCCTGGCGGCGGGCGCGGCGGGCATGGCCGGCATCCGATATTTCCAGCCCCCCGGGCATCGGGGATGACGGCGGTGCAGGAGGTCGCAGTGACCCCAGATGAAGCGGAAGGCGCAATGCAATTTGTCACCGACCAGCAGGGCAACTTTGCTACCGCGCTGCTGAAGATGCAGGACAACCTGGAACGGATCGCCGCTTGCGGCCAGCGCATTGAGGCCAGGCTGGCGGAACTGGGAGCTAAGCTCGATCGTCTGGCCGATGCCGCCCAGCGGGCCGAGGCGGAGCGCCACAGCGCGCAAACCGACCGGACCCAACTGGGCCGGGAACTCGCCGCCCTGCGCTCCAGCCTGGCGGCGCGGCGCGCGGCCTAGCGGCCCCGCCACGGTCGCGCGCGGTCGCGCACGGCCGCACCTGCTCGAACCAAGCATCATTGCTTGGCGCGGGCCCCAGCGCGGCTGCCCACCCCAACGCGCACCGCTGCGCGTTGGGGACCCCGGGTCCGCCGCGCGTCCCGCTTGCGCGCCGGGGGGCGGGCCGCAACGATTGCCGGCGCGCCTGCGGCGCGGGGGAATTTCGCGGCCTTTCCGCGCCCGCTTTGCTCCCCGAGCAAAAGGCGCGGCCCCCGCGAGTGGCGCGGTCGTCCCGCCAAGAATAAGGGCGGGCATTGCTGCCCGCCCATAGAAGACCGCGAGGAATTTTGGCGGCTAGAACGAGTAAACCAGCGAGAACTCCATCACCCGCGGGCTGTTGAGCGTGCTGGTGTAATCGCCGAAGGTGCTCGACGACGCCCAATCCAACTGCGCGCTATTCGGGTCGAAGTTCGGCGTGTTGGTCAGGTTATAGATGTTGGCCTGGCCCTGGATGTGCTGGTTCTCGGTGCCTGGGATCGTCCACTGCTTCGCCAGGCTCACGTCCACGCCGAAGTAGCCGCCGCCGCGGATGTTGTTCTTCACGCCGCTCTGGCCGGGAAACGCATAGCTGAAGGCATTGAGAGCCTGGCTTTGGTTGGCGAACAGATTGGGCTGGCCGTTGTTGTTGCTCAAACCAAACACCAGCGGGTTGCTATTGCGATTGGCCAGGCCCATCTCCTCCCAATTGGTCGGCCAGACGAAGCCCATGAAGGCGCTGGCCGGCAGCCCGGAGGTCCAGCGCGTCGTGCCGGAAAACTTCCAGCCGCCGACGAGAGCGTTCAGGAACCCGCCGGCGTTGGGCGCGAAGTACTGGCCCTTGCCGAAGGGCAGGTTCCAGACCCAGTAGCCGCTGACCTGGTGCCGCAGGTCGAAGGCGCTGGGACCATACATCTGGCCGACGTTCCAGGAGTTGGTGATCATGGTCGAATCGCTGCCGGTGCCGAACTCCGGCATCGAGCCGATGCCTAGCGCCTTGGAAAAGGTGTAGTTGAAGCCGAACAGCAGTCCGTTGTTGAACTGCTTGTGCAGGCCGAACTGAAAGGCATTGTAATTGGCCCAGCCAATGGACCGCCAGACGTAGAGCGAGGAGAACTGGCTGTTGTAGAAGCTGTTTGCACCGGTGACGGGCAGCGCCGGGTAGCTGTACAGGTCCATCAGGTACAACGCGGAGGTCTCGTTGTATAGATTCGACGCGAAGTTGGAATAGGTGGCCTCCAGCAGGCTGGAGGTGGTGGTGGGACCGTTTGTACCCCCGGCCAGCGGCGTGCCGGCGTTCACCAGCGGATAGCACTGACCCGCGGCGCCGTTGCCGCAGTTGTTGCCGGTTTGGAACATGTCCGTCCAATACTGCGCGGTGGGCCCAATGACCGAAGCGCTGATGGCGCTGTCAGGAGTGTTCTGCCGCGCCAACTGCGACAATCGGGTGGCGGCGGCGAAGTAATCAATGCCCGTCTTGGGATCCACCAAGTCCGTCGGCATGGCGATGTCCTGATGCACCAGCGTGTGCCGGGAGAAGTGGCCGACATACCCCAAATCCATCACCACCCCGCCGGGCAGCTGCCGCTCGATCGTAAAGTTGGCGGCGATGGAATAGGGCGTCTGGAGCGATTGGTCAATCCCGCGGGCGATGGCCTCGGCGCCGACGGGGTAAACGGTCGGATAGGTCGAGGAGGGCGCCGCCGGCACCAAGGAGGCGCCATTGTTGGCGGTGGTGGGAATGACGTTCATGCTGGTGATGCGCGGGGCATTGGCCAGACTGAGCTGACCGGAGGGATTCTGCACTTGGCTGGTCAGCCCGAAGGAGCCGCTGTCGCTGTAGCTGAGCGCCAGCGACGGCCCGAAGTAATCATAGAAGACGCCGGCGCCGCCGCGGATCGCGCTTTGCCCGTCGCCGAACAGCGTTTTCAGCAACCCGCCGTGCGGGCGCGGCGACCAGGCCACGCCGAAGCGCGGCGCGAAGTTCTGCTGCATGCTGTAGAGCCCGGAGCGATGCCAGAATGCGCCGGCCGGCTGGAACGCGATCAGCTGGTCCTGATTGGACGGGATGCCTTTCATCATGTTCGCGGCCCGGGTATTGAACCACTGCCCCATGTTGATGTTGGGCAGCACCTCCTGGCCGTTGGTCTCCGTGATCGGCGTCATCAATTGATAGTTGAGGCCGTAGGAGACGGAAATATCCCGCGTCATCTGCCAGGTGTCCTGCGCGAACAGGTTGTAATTCCGCGTGAGCCAATTGCGCGTGACCGGGGAGCCTTGGGCGATCGGCGTGGCCTGGGTCAGGCTGGTGATGTTGTAGTTGTACGTGGTGTCAATTTCGCTGGCGATGCCCATCAGGCCGGCGAGCGGGAAATCGTAGGCGTTGGTGCCGCCGGCCCCAACCGCGGGATAACCGTTGGCGGCGGGATCCAGCGCGTCGCCCTTGCCCGCGAAGCCGCCGGAAGACACCCAGTCGGAATTGGTCAAGGCGTTGCTGAAGGAGTTGTAGTCGTTCTGCGAAAAGCGGTTGACGAACAAGAAGTTGGCGCCGAAGGAAAAGTTGTGGCTGCCATCCTGCCAGCTGGCCGTATCCATCAGGTTCTGCACCGGGGCGATCACGCGCCCGGAGCGGGTAATGCCCTGGCTCAACTGGCGGATGAAAACCCACGGCTGGGTGGAATCGCCGATGGTGCCGACGCTCTGCCGCGTTAAGCCGTAGCGCAGGCTGTTGACGAAGTCCGGACCGCCGACGACGGTGTAGCCCAGGGCAAAGCCCTTGCTGAGGTCGGTGGTCGTGGTCTGCGGCGGCCCGCCGGGCAGAAAGGGCGTGCCCAGGGCGTTGTCATCCACCGCCGTGCCGCGGAAGAACAGGCTCTGGTTGTCGCTGATCTTGTAATCGAAGCGGCCGATGTACCAGTTGTATTTATTTAGCGTCGGCGCGGAAAAGCGATAGCCGCCGTAGTTGGGAGCATCCACCACGCCGCCGGCGTTGGGCAGCGGAAAGGAGTTGAAGTAGCTCATCGCCACCTTGCTGGGCCCAATGCCCAGCGGATCCATCTGCTTCAGCTGCGCCGGGCCGAGGCCGTAGTAGCCGGCAGCGATCGGGTAGGACTTGCCGTCCAGGCCGGTGACGTTCATGCCCGGGCACTGGCTGGCGGTGGCGCATTGATATTGAATGATGCCTTGCCGCAGCGTGGCGCTCGGAATGGTGTCCTCGACGCTGGCGCCCTGCGACTGCCGCTGGCCCTCGTAGTTGAAGAAGAAGAACAGCTTGTTGTGCAGGATCGGCCCGCCGATCGTGCCGCCGAAGACATTGCGCACCAGGTGCGAGGGCTGGTTGCAGTTAATGGGCGAATTCGTCGGGCAGTTCTCCAGCTGCGCGGTCTTGAGGAAGAACTCGTTGGCCAGGCCGACGTCGCTGCGGTTGAACTCATACAACGAGCCGTGGTATTGGTTGGTGCCGCCCTTGGTCACCAAGGCCACCTGCGCGCCGGCGGTGCGGCCCTGCTTGGCGCTGAAGTTGGAGGTGGTGACGCGGAACTCCTGCACCGAAAACGGCGTCGAGGGCAGCACGCCGCTGAATCCCGCGCCGCCGAAGATGTCGTTATTGTTGACGCCGTCCAGCGTCACGTTGTTCTGGTTGGTCCGCTCGCCGTCCACCGAGCCGCCGCGGTAGCCGCTGTCCATGCCTTTCGTGCCGGTGAAGACGACGCCGGGCTGAAGACTGAGCAGCAGGTTCAGGTTTTCGGCTTTCAACGGCAGGCTTTGGATCGCCGTGTGGCCCATGGTTTGGCCCAGGCTATTGTCGGTGGTGTTCAGCAGCGGCGCGGCGCTGCGCACCTCCACGGTGGAGCTGACCTGGCCGACGCGCAGCGCGACGTCCACGCTGGCCGGCAGGCTGACGCGCAGGTGCAGTCCTGGCCGTTCGTAGGTGGAAAAGCCATGCGCTTTCACCGTCAGCGTGTAGGTGCCCGGCAGCACCGCGGCGAAGCCGTACCGGCCATTCGCGGCCGTGACCGTGGTCCGCGCCAATCCGGTCGCGCCGTTGGCGATGGTGACCACCGCGCCGGGCACCGCCGCCCCGGAGGGATCGGTGACCGCGCCGCGCAGGGAGGTGGTCGCCTGCGCCCAAGCCACGCCGCTCAAGACCAGCGCCGCGATGAGAGCAATCCCCCAACGACTCACACGTCCACTCACAGTATTTCCGTTACCCATGTCCGCACACTCCCCGTGCAATGGCAAAAATGACCGCGCTCCGCCCCTGACCGGAGACTCCGGACAAGAGACCAGGCGATTAGGCATCCAATGTTACAGAATCAGTCCCGAATTTGGAACCGTAAACTGTCGAGCATCACCTGGCCCGCTGGCTGAAATGCAGGCTGAGCCCGTACAGCCCGAATTGGCTGCGGCTCACGGTGATGCCGAAATCGGGCGTCAGCGTCCAATCCACGCGGATGATGTCCTCGGCGCTGTTGGTCAGGTTCTGCGTATAGGTGACCTTCACGTTGCGGCGCACCTGCTGTTCGATGGTGACCGTGGTCTGCGCCGTCGGCCCAAAGCCCTGGGCGTTGGGATTGAACTGGATCTGCGTGACGCCGAAGATGCGCTGCAAGCGGCTGCTGACCAGGCTCTCCAGCGCCCGCCCCAGCAATTGCTCGCTTTGGCCGGCGAAGCTGGCGGCGGATTGCTGGCTGGCGAAGTTTTGCGCCTCCTGCGTCTGCCCGGTCGCCAACAGGGCGACGATATCCGAGGAAGTCAGCGGCGGATCGCTGCGGTAGGTGATATCCAGCCGGTCGGCGGGACCGGAGATGTTGAGCGTGATGCGATACTGCTGCACGTTAGTGGTAAGGCTGACATCCAGCAGGGGCTCGATGCGGAAGGGATTGGCGAAGGTCACTTCCGCCTTGCTGATCCTATAGTCCTGGCCGGCGAACAAGATCTCCCCGCGGGAGGCGGTCATCCGACCCAGCAGGATGGGGTTGGCGAGGGTGCCTTGCACCTGGAGATCGGCCTGAAAACTGACCCGGGCGGCGGAGATGGCGATGCCCACGCTGGGCCCGGTGACCACGTGCACCTGCAAATGCACGCGGTTCAGCCAGGAATTGGGCGCCG
This sequence comes from Acidobacteriota bacterium, assembly GCA_021827785.1. GTDB lineage: Bacteria > Acidobacteriota > Terriglobia > Terriglobales > SCQP01 > JAKAUF01. Next base: position 5,718 of record JAKAUF010000228.1, read on the forward strand.
GCGGGGCGATGGCGGCGCGCTGGTTGGCCAAAAACAGCGCGAAGTCGAAGTTCGGCGCCAGGGCCACCCGCGTCAGTTCGACCTCGCCGGAGAGCAGCATCTGATTTTGATTGCCGGCGAAGTGCAGATTCAGATTGCCGGCGCCGCTCAGCCCCTGGTAGCGCACGCGCATGCCCTCGCCGCGGGCGTTGAGCGCCACGGTAAAGCCGGAGGCGGTGCGGGCGGCGAAGCCGCTGAGCGTGATCTGTCCGCCGCCGGTCTGCGCCGTCAGATGCTGGATATCCACGTGCTGGCCGGTGAAGCGGAGCAAGCCATTGATGCTGTCGAAGGCCACCGGCAACTGCTCCGCCGCCAAACTGGCGTCGCGCACCGCCAAGGTTCCGGTCACCGCCGGCTTTTGCAGCGTGCCGCCGAGCTGGGCCGTCAGCACGATCTCGCCGGAGGAGTGCACGCCGCGGTTCAGCGCATGCAGCAACGCCAGATTCACCCGGCCCCGCGCCTGTCCCTGCAACCGCCGCGCCCCGCCCAGATCCACCGTCCCGGCCAGCGTGAAATCGGTGTCCGCGCCGGTGATTTTCATGGACGCCAGCGTGAGCACCCGCTGCCCCAAGGTCAAATGAATGGCGCCTGCATTGTGCAGCGCCACGCCGCCGACCTCCAGCCGGACCGGGTTGAGGCTAGCCTCCGCCACCAACGCCTGGGGGTCGCTAAGCGCCCCGTGCAGTGTCGCCCGGCCGCTGACCTGGCTGCCGGGACCGAGTTGAAAGCCGGTAAAGCGGCGCAGCAGGACGTCAATGGCGTAGTGCTGGAAATTCGCGGTGGCCGAAAGCGGATAGGGCGCCATCTCGCCCAGCGCCGCCCGCACCCGCACCGTGCCCCCGGGAAGGCCGGCGCTGGCCTGGAGGCTGGCGGCGCGCCCATTGGCGGTGACCTGCGCCTGCAACGAACCCAATGGCTGGCCGCCACCGCGCAAATTCGTGGCGGCTACGCTCAGCGTCCCCTGGGGCCGCGCCACCGGGCCGGAAGCATGCACCCGAAACGACACCTGTCCGGCGACCGCCAATTGCGGCGATTGCAGGGCGGGGATTTCCGCCAGGGCGATCCCGGCGCCGCGCAGATCGGCGGTGAGGGTATGTTGCCGCCAATCATAGCCGGCGGCGCCGGTGATCGCCGCGCCGCCGCGCCAGCGCAGCGCCAGGCCGGTCGCCTCCACCTGCCGCCGCGTGACCGCCAACTGCGCCGCCACCGTCATCGGCGGCAAGTGATCGGCGCGGGCGCCGGTCAGGCGAACCGGGCCCGCGGCGCGGGGTTGCGCCACGGTTCCGCTCAGCGCCAGCGTCGCCGCGACGCGGCCTTGCCGCGGCGCGACGGATGGAATCCGCACGCCGGCCCAGCGCTCGAGTTGCGCTTCGATCGCCGCTAGCCGCAGACCATGGGCGGCCAGCCGCAGGGAAAGCGGGCTGGAAGCCGTGGGCAGAAAGCGCCGCAAGCCAACCGTTCCGGCCAGCGTCGCGTGCTGCCCATCCAGCCGCCAGGACGCCTGCGAAATCGCCATCCGGCCGGGCGCCACGAGGAGCTGCAAATGCACGGCGTCGGCCGCCGCCGGCCCCAGCCGCAGCCGCCGCGCCGCCACGGTCAGGCGCAGCGCCAGCGCGTGCCAACTGCCGCTGGTCTCGCCGCTGATCCGCAACTCGCCCGCCACCGGCGGCGCCGCCGCGGCGCGCGGCAACCGGCGCAGCCAGGGAGCAATGTGGCTGCGCCAGGCGGCCAACTCCGGAATGGCCACCGCGAAGGCCAACCGGCTGCCAGTGGAACCGAGCCGGCCATGCGCCTGGAGATGCAGGTCGGAGGCCGTAATGTCCAGCCGCCGCAGCTGCGCGGACCAGCGCCCGGCGCCCACGCTTGCGGTCAGCTCCGCCGTCACGGGCAGCGGCGCCTGCCCTCCCACCGGCGCCGGCCGGCGTGCGGGCGTAATCCGCACCGCCGCTTGGACCCGCAGGGTCCGCGCCAACGGCTGGCGCGCCTGCAGCTGAATCCGCGCCGATACCATGCCCGCCAACGGCGGCAGCAGGGCCGGCGGCTGGGGCCCGCCCAGCCCCGCCGACGTGCGCATCAGGCGCTGCAAATGGAAGCCCCGCAACTGCCCCGTCACCTGCAAACGCCGCCACTGGGCATAGCGCACCGCCAGCCGCCCATGGCCGCCGGCGCCGGTCACGTCCAGCGCGGGCAGCGCCAATCCCGCATTGTCCGCGCGGAATTGACCTTGCGCGCGCATGCCGGCCAGGGCCCAGGGCCGGCGCAGCCCCAGCCCCGTCACCGCCATTTGGCCGTGCGTCCGCCACGCGCTCACGCTCCAATCGAGGACCCCCGCCGCCCGGGCCGCACCCGCAACCACCGGCGTGCCCGCCCATGGCCCAAACCGCGCCAACTGGAACTGCAAGCGGTAATGCGCCCGCACCCGCGGCTGCGCCAAGTCGTGGATCATCGCGTGCGCCGCCAGCCGCACGCCGTCGCCGCGCCAGTGCAGCTGATCTATGCGTACGTCGTTGGGCCAAAGCGTGAAGCGCACCTCCGCGCTCTGCGGCAATGGCGGCCGGCCGTCGTAGCGCACCACTCCATGGCGGAAGGCGAAAAGCCCCTGGTAATGGCCGCGAACGTACTTCAGCCCGGTGTGGACGTCCACCAGGTGCGCCGCCAGCGGAATCTGCCGGTTGCGGTAGCGCAGTACGCCTTCGCGCACGTCCAGTTGCCGAATGCCGAAGGCGAACACCGGTTCCGCCAAGGGCTGGCTGGCGGGCGGCGGATGCGGCGGCTGCGGCAGGTCGGTGTATCCATCCGGCAGGTAATAGACGTTCATCACCGGATGCGCCACCTGCACGCGCAAGACCTGAATCGCCGGCGGAAATACATGCACCACCCGCACCCACGCCCGCAGGCGGTTCATGGTGGCCAGCGGCGGTTGGTTCGCCGCTTCCCGGCCGCGCACCACCACGCCGCGCACTACCACGCCCATGGGATGCAGCGTCACGCGGAAGTGCGCGAACGTCACCCGCGCGCCGGTCGCCTTGGCGATTTGGCTGGAGACGAACCGCTCCATGCGCCGGTTGAAATCCCGCGTGTGCAAATAGAGGTATCCCGCCGCGGCCACCCCGGCCAGGATGGCGGCGGCGATCAATCCGAATTTGGCCCAGCGCGGCATGGCTCGGTTAGCGGGGTGGAATGATTTGGATGCGCGCCCTGGTGCGGAGCCCGTGCAGCCATTGCAGCTCAATCCGCATGAGCTTTTGCTGAACCAGGATCGCCCGGATGCGACCGGAAACCCGCGCCAGCGGCGCGGGCTGGAGGTGGCGCCCGCGGGCCATCGGCAAATAGGTGCGGCGATAGTATGCCGCTACCTCCGCCGCGGTGACCTTGGCCCGCGGCCGGCAATGGGCGTCGGCGAACAGCAGCAGCCGCATTTGCCGGGCGAGGATGGCGCGCACCGCGGCGGGGTCGAGATGATAGCGCCGCGCGACCCGCGGCCAGTTGCGCCCCCCGCCCGCCAACGCCCGCAATCGGCGCATCTGCCCGGCCACCGCGGCCGGCGGCGCGCCCACCGTGACGCCCGCCCGGCGCCGCGCCTGCGCCAGCAGCGCCTCGGTGATCAAATGCTCCAGCGCCTGCCGCCGCTGCGCCGCGGTCAGCGGCCGCGGCGCCGCCGCCGTCCCGCCGGGCCGGTGCAGCGCAGCCACCAGGCGGCTGTACCAAGCCGCCCGGCGCACGTCGCTGTCCAGGATGGCCTGCCGGTTCACCGACGCCCGCACCGCGTCCACGACCCTGCCGCCCCGCGCCTGCGCCACCGCGGCCGGCGCGGCGGGCGCGCGGCGCAAACCCGCGCCTCCGGACAACCCCAGCAGCACGGCTAGCAACCACATCATCAAAACGTCTGCCCCACGCTGAAATAGAAGTTGAAATGCGGCAGCGCGGCGTTTTGGATCACCTGCGGGCCGCCCTTCTTCAATGCCCCCACCGTCTGATACTCCGGCGGGTTCAGGTTGTAGCCGAAGTCCAGCCGCACCGGCCCCACCGGCGTTTTATAGCGCAGCCCGAAGCCGACGTCGTCGGACAAATAGTTCAGATCCGTCGTGGACGGCTCGCTGAGGCGCGTCAGGGCATGCAGCAGACCATGGAAATTCGTAAACACGTTGCCCAGATCGTCAAAGAAAACCCCGCCGATGTTGGCGCCGATCAGCGGAAAGCGCAGCTCCACGTTGTTGATCAAGAGCGCGTCGCCGCCGACCGGAAACCCGGTCAGCGGATCGCGCGGTCCCGCCTGATTCAGGCTGAATCCGCGCAGCGTGTCCGCGCCGCCCGCGAAAAACCGCTCCGGGATCGGAATGCCGCCGAAGACGGAATAGGTCTGCCCATTCGCTGGGTTGGTGACGATGCGGATATCCGCCGGACCGAACGGGACAATATCGCCCAGCCGCGTGGAGCGCGCCAGCACCCAGTGACGCCACAGCGGGTAATAGGTCGAGTTCTGCACGTACAGGCGCGCGAAGTTGTCCGGCTGGAAGCTCGGCGTGGTCGCCGTCGCCGCGGTGCGGAAGCTCTTGGCGAAGCTGAACGAAGCGGTGTTGTACGACCCGTAATGGGTGTCGGTGGGATTGTCGCGATGGTCCAGTACCACGCTGTAGCTGCCCGTGACCAACTGCACGGGCTGGCCGAGCAGCGGCACTTCCTGCGGGTTGATGATCACCACCGGCAGCGCGATGCGCCGGTAATCGGCGCTATAGACGAAGCGCAGCGACGGGCTAACCCGCTCATTGAGCTGCACGCCGCCGTCTTCGCGAATGGCCCGGAACGTGGTCACGTTCAGCGTGTCCGAATACAAGGCGTTGAGATCCAGCGCCAGGCTGGCGTGGCCGCGGAGCTGGGGAAATTCGTAGGAAAACAGCGCGCTTTTCTCCAGCCGGCCATAGCGGCTGTTGACCGTCGCCGTCTGATCCCGGCCGAACATCGCCAGCCGCGTGACGTTGAACCCCACGAGCGGGCTGACGCCCGTGCCGCCCACTAACTGGAGGTAGGAGATCGTGCTGACGGAGCTGCCGCTGCTGGAATACTCATTGGCGGTGGCGCCGGTGCCGCTTTGCACCTGCAGCCCAAGATCTTCGCTGAAGATCCACCGCCGCGCCTCATGCACGTTGACCAAAATGTTCTTTTGCCGCTGCACGCCCACGGGGTTCTGCGGCGCCAAACGGACGTCGGTGAACAAGCCCAGGTTGTAGAGCCGCCGCTGGGCGTTGATCATCGCCAGCTGATTGACCGGCTGGCCGGGATACAGATGCAAGTGGCTGGCGATCACCTCCCGCCGCACGAAGCGCTCCCCGCCGATGTACACGCGGTGCACGTACTCCGGCCGGCCTTCGGTAATCGTGTACACCACGTCCATGCGGTCGGCGGCGCGGGCGGGATGCACCCGCACCTGCATGCGCGCCTGCTCATATCCGGCGTTGTAATACAGCGACAGAATCGAATCCCGGTCGGTCGCCGTCTTCACCGGGGAATAGGGCTGGCCCGGCGCGATGGTCAGCAGGTTGCGGATGATCCCCGTCGAGAACGCGTGATTGCCGCGGATGGTGAGCGTGCCCACCAGCACCTGCGGCCCTTCGTGGATGCGGTAGATCACCGCGATATGGTGCGGCTTGCCTTGGTAATCGCGCACCACCACCGGCGTCACCCGCACATGGGCGAAGCCGTTGGCCTGGTAGAGCCCGGCGATCGAATCGGCATCTTGCTGCGCCAATGCCTGGCTAAAGCGGCCGCGGCTGCCGGGAATGAAGTCGGGCAGCATGCTGGCGGTTTGCACCGCCACGTGCGCCTCCAAGGTTTCCTCGCCGAAGTAATGGTTCCCCTGGAACAGCACCGCCTGCACCGATTCCTGCGGCCCGGGACGCACCGTGTATAGGATGCGCAGCACCCCGTTGGGCGTGATGGAGCGGTGATAATCCACCCGCGCGTCGAAATATCCGCGGTTTTGCAGCGCCGTCTGCAAATTCCCCCGGCCTTCCTCGATCAGCTCGGCATCGGCCGCATGCTCGCGGAAGATCGGCACGTCCTTGTGCAATTCTCCGGCGCTGATCTTCGACCCCTGCACCTGCACGCTGACCAGCGGTCCGGGGTTCACCCGCAACTGCACCGCCAGCGTATTCGTTTTGGGATCGAACTCCGGCCGGGGAATGTGCACGCGCGCCGTCAGCCGGCCATGGCGGCCGTAATGGTCTTCAATGCGCTGCACCGCCTGGTCCAGCACCGCGCGCGAGACGGTTTCGCCCAACCGCAACCCGCTGACCTGGAACAGGCTGCGCGCATCCCGCGCCGAGGCCGGCAGATACCGCGGCGGCGTGGTGGAGTTCGCCGGCTGGATCACCGCCAGCGCGAAATGCACCGACCCCAACCGCGCCAGCGGCCCAGGAGCGATGGCAAACGTGATATTGGCCACCGCTTCGGCCCGGTTCATTTGCACCTGGGGCGTGATTCGCGCCTGCTGGTAGCCGTAGCCGCGCAGGCGATTGGCCAGCGTTTCCGCCGCCTCGCGCACCGCCGGCGCCGTGAAGACATGCCCCAGCGTGAGGCCTGTCGCCTCCACCAGCTCGGAGTACGTGGCGGGTTTCGGCGGATGCGTCACCCGCACCGAGCCGATGAAATAGTTGGGCTGGGTCTGAAAGACCAGCCGCACGCCGCCCGGCGCCGGATATTCGACCGCCCGAATGTCGGCAAACTCGCCGGTGGCGAAGAGCCGGGCGATCGTGCGGCGCACCAATGCGCCGTTCAGCGGCTGGCCGGCTTTTTGCTCGATCAGCGGCGCGTAACTGGCCGCCGAACGCCCCGGCGCGGGCTGCACCGTCACCGCCCGCACCACCGGAGCGGACGGCCGCGGCGGAGCCGTTTGCGCCGCCGCGATCCAGGGCCCTGCCGTCGCCATGACCATCACCGCTAGGCGCCTGCGCCAACCACCCCAACGCCGGCGCAAACGCGCGGCCGCGGGCCGCGCCGTCGCCCGCCACGGGCAAGCGGATACCCCCCGCGGCCGCGGCGCCGCCGGGCATGCAAACTCGGGCGGCCGTGCCGCCCTGGGGATGGTCTTCTCCGGCTCCAATGCGCTCGTCTTTTCATTTTCGCCTTAGCCAGGCGGAATTGCCTAGGGCGGCGATCACCCCTCGGCGCTGGCCTGTAGCTGTAGCGCCGGCCGGCGCCCCGCCCGCCCAGCGGCGGCGCCAACCGCATCTCAACGGGCGGCTTCCGGCGTGGAAATCCATTGCTTGGCGCGGGCCCCAGCGCGGCTGCCCACCCCAACGCGCAC
>JAKAUF010000244.1 GCA_021827785.1 Acidobacteriota bacterium
TCCAGGAACGTCAGCATGACGGGGCCCTGCGCGGCGCGCGGCAAATAATAATCCACGATCGCTCCGGTCGGCGGGTTCTGGCCGGTGGGCGTGGACTTGGGCAGCGGGGTGTCTTGGTTCTCGTTGGCGCGTACACGGATGGCCGTCGCCGGCGGGAACAACTGCACCTTGGCCGCAGTGTCCGAGGTCAGATGGCGCAACAGGCTGTAATCGTCGAGCACCCATAGCGCCCGGCCATGCGTGGCCACCACCAAGTCGTTGTCGCGAATGGCGATATCGCGAACCGAACTGACCGGCAAGTTCAACTGCAAGGGCTGCCAGTGGCCGCCGTCATTGAAGGAGACGAAGATGCCGCGCTCGGTGCCGGCGAACAGCAGGCCCGGACGAACGGGATCCTCGCGCACGCAGCGCAGGAAATAGCCGCGGGGAATGCCGGCGGAGATCTCCGTCCAGTTCCGCCCGAAATCCGTGGTGCGATAAATGTAGGGCCGGTGGTCGTTGGCGCGGTGCCGGTCCACGGCCGCGTAGGCCGTTCCCGCCTGGAAATGCGACGCCTCAATCAGGCTGATCTTGCTCCATACCGGCAAGCCGTGCGGGGTGACGTTGCTCCAATGCCCGCCACCATCCCGCGTCAGCCAAATCAAGCCGTCGTCGGTACCCGCCCAGATTTCGCCGTTTTTGACCGGCGAAGGCGCGATGGTGTAGACGACGCCGCGATTTTCGCCGCCCTTGTATAGCCGCGCCTCGGCGGGATCGCTGGGCATCGGCTCGCTGTTTTGATACAGCGTCAGGTCGGGGCTGATTTGCCGCCAGCTATGCCCGCCGTTGTCGGTGGCCATCACGTACTGCGTGCCGAAATAAAGCGTGTGCGGATCGGTGGGCGAAAACACCAGCGGGTTGGTCCAGGTGGAGCGGTATTTGTCCGGGCCGGGCCAGGGCGTGACGATCGCCACCTGCCCGGTCACGTTGTTGTAGCGGCTGACGGCGCCGCCATAGCTGCCGGCGAAGATGATATTGGGATTCAGCGGATCCGGCGCGACATAGCCGCTTTCCCCGCCGCCGATGGAGTGCCAGTTGCGAAAACTGATGCGGCCATAATCGCTGCGGCTGACGATGCCCACGGTGCCGCTGTCCTGCTGCGCCCCATAGATCCAGTACGGCCAGCGGTTGTCGGTGATGACGTGATAGAACTGCCCCAGCGGCTGGTTGTACCAACTGGACCAGCTTTCCCCGCCGTTGACGGTGACGGCCGCGCCTTGGTCGGCGCCCAAGATCATGCGCCGCGGGTCGCGGCGGGAGATCCAAAGAATGTGATAATCGTCGCCGCCGGGCGAGCCCTTGAGGGCGGTGAAATGGCGGCCGCCGTCCACGGAGTGGTACAGGGCGACATCGCAGATGTACACGCCGTTGGGATTGCCCGGCTGCGCGTACACGCCGCTGAAGTACCAGGAGCGGCTGTCCAGGCGCGGATCGGCGCTGACCTGCTTCCAGTCCTCGCCGTAGTCGTCGGAGCGGTACAAGCCGCCCTGCTTGGCGGCGATCAAGGCGAAGACGCGCCGGCCGCCTTCCTGGTAGGCGACGGTCAAGCCAATGCGGCCCCATGGCCCGGCGGGCAGGCCATGGCCGCGGATCTGGGTCCAGGTGGCGCCTTCGTCGGTGGATTTATAAATGCTGCTGCCCGGCCCTTGCGTCGGGGGATATTGATTCCAGGGTGGGCGCACCGCCTGCCACAGCGCCGCGTAGATGATCCGCGGATTGCCGGGATCCATGGCTAGGTCAATGCCGCCGGTTTGGTCATTTTTGTACAGCACCTTGCGCCAGGTGCGGCCGCCATCCGTGCTGCGGTAGATGCCCCGCTGCGGATTGGGCGCGTAGGCGCGGCCGAGCGCGGCGACCAGCACGATATCCGGATTGCGCGGATCCACGACGATGCTGCCGATGTGCCGCGTGGCGGCCAAGCCAAGGTGTTGCCAAGTCCGGCCGCCGTCGGTGGATTTGTACACTCCGTTGCCATAGGAGATGTCGGAGCGCATGTCGGCTTCGCCGGTGCCCACGTAAATGACGTTGGGATCGGAGGGGGCGACGGCGATGGCGCCGATGGAGGCGATGTTCTGGTGGTCGAAGATGGGATGCCAGGTGCGCCCGGCGTCATTGGTCTTCCAGACGCCGCCGCCCACGCCGCCGATATAAAAAACATTGGGATGACCCGGCACCCCGGTCACCGCCAAGACACGGCCGGAGCGGAACGGACCCACCAGCCGCCAGCGCAGGCCGGAGTACAGGCTGGCGGGGATTTGTTGCGCCGCGGCGAACGACACCGCGGCCACGACGAGCAGGCTGACGAGCAGGCTGACGACCAGGCTAACTGGGAGGAAGGGGCGGAAGGTAGTGCGGCGCACGGGCTTCATGGCGCGAGGATAGCAAAAACCCGGCCCACCGCGGCATTTTTGGCCCGGCCGGCAACTGCGCCTTGGGCCGTGCGGCGGAGGCGCGGGCCGCCGGCCCCCATTGCCGACGGCAGCCGCGGGCCCATCCGTGCGAGC
>JAKAUF010000001.1 GCA_021827785.1 Acidobacteriota bacterium
GGCGGCGCCCCGCGCCCGGCAGCCGGGACGGCTCTCCCACGCGACCGAGGCTTATCGCTCCGTTCCGGCCGGCGGCTCCGCCCGGTCCTTCCAGCGCAGCGTTCCCTTCCGCCGCCGCCACGCTCCGCTCCACCAAATCGCCGCGTACGCCGCGCTGCCCGGCAACAGCCAAACCGCGTAGCGTCGCTCTCCGCGCGGCAGCCGCCGGGCATAATCTCCATGCAGCGCCGCCAGCCCCAGCGCCAACACCGCCGCCGGCCAGCCCCAGCCCGCCGCTCCGCAGCCCACGGCCGCCGCCAGAACAATCCACGGCGCCGCCAATGCCCGCGCCGCCGGCCCCGGCGGCCAGGCCCACGGCCAGCCGAACAGCGGCACGGCATTTTTGCCCCAGCCCCGGCACACCTCCCGCCAGCCGCGGTACATCCGTGCCCGCACGCATCCCGTTCCCGGCAGCAACGCCAGCCGCCCGCCGCCGTCCCGCAACCGCCGCGCCAGCGCCACATCCTCCAGCCAACTGCCGCGTACCGCCGCGTGTCCGCCGACGCGGCGGTACGCCGCCCGCCGCCACAGGAAGAATTGCCCGTTCGCCGCCGCCTCGCCGCCGCGCTCGCCATGCGCGTAGCAGCGGTTGAGCAACGTAAACACCAGCGGCACCACCGCCGCCTCCGCCCAACTGCCGCACTCCTGCTCGGGCGAAAGCGACAGCGCGTCCAGCCCCTCCGCCTCCGCTTTTCGCAGCGCCGCCGCCAGCCCGCCGGGCCGCAGCCGCGCATCGGCATCCAAAAACAGCAGCCATGCCCGCTCCGCGCCTTCCGCCCCCAGCCAGCAGGCCCGGTTCTTGCCCGCCCAGCCCCGCCACGCGTCGTCCGCCTCCAGCGGCCCCAGCCGCAGCACCTCGATTCGCCTATCCCGCGCCGCCCAGTTCCGCGCGATCGCCGCCGTCGCGTCGGAGGAATCATCATCCACCACGACGATCTCCACCGCGCCCGAGGCCGCAGCCGCCGCCAGGCAGGCGTCCAGATTGCGCGCCTCATTTCGCGCCGGAATCACGATGCGCACATCGAGCCGAACGTCTCCACCAGCCCGGGTGTGGTCAGTATCGGCGCGGGTGGCGTCAGCACCGGTGGTTTGGGCGGCGGTCCGCGGACCCGCAACCCGGCCCGCGGCGGCGGCTCCGGCTTCCGCCCTCATCCCGCCGCGGGCGAGCCCGGGACCCGTCCCGCCGCCAAATCCTTCAAGTACCGCACCATCTGCGGCGAATCCCAGTTGATGGCGCCGACGATTTTCCGCACCACCTCGCCGCGGCTGTTCACGATGTAGGTCTCGGGATATTTCACCGTGCCGTAGCGGTGCGGCAGCGCCGCCGAGGGATCGCGCGCGGTCAAATATTGCACGTGATACTGCTGAAGAAACTGGCGATAGCGCTGCGCGTTGGTGTCGATCGAAACCGCCAGAATCGCGATCGGCCGGCCCTTCAGCGTCGCCGCCAGCGCGTTCAGCGACGGCGTTTCCTCGACGCACGGCGGGCACCAGGTAGCCCAAAAATTGAGCACCAGCACCTTGCCGCGAAAGCCGCGCAGCGTCACTGGCCGCCCCGCCGCGCTGGTCAGGGCAAAGCCCGGCGCCGGCGCCCCGGGATGCGCATGGCTGGAGCACGCCGCTAGCCCGATCGCCATCGCCGTCGCCAACACCGCCGCGGCCATCCGCCCGCGGCGGCCGCCCGCCGCCTTGCCGAGGGCGGGCCCGCGGGAGGCGTCCCCGCAACCGTCCGCGGAAGCGGGCGAGGCCGCGGCGCGGAACAAATTCCTGCGACGCCGATCGCCCCGCCTAAACCAAAGCCACCGCATAATCCTTCCCTTCCCACTTCTCCCCTTGCGGCCAATAGAAGGTAAACCGCAGCGGCGCCCGCTGCCCCAGTTCGGTGGGCAGCTGCACGAAATACAGCCCCGTCGCCGTCGCCTGGGCCGGCGTGTCGTTCGAGCGGGCCCATTCGTCGGCGGTCCAATGCAGCACGAACGGCGCCGCCGCCTGGATGGACAGCGTGCGCCCGGCGGCCATGTGGGCCAGAGGATAGTTGAAGGTCCAAAACTCCGGCGGGTCCTTCGGCGCCTTGCCCGCCGCGTAGCGCTCCGCCACCTGCGGCAGCCGGTCATAGACCTGCCCATCCTGGCGGCTGCGCAGCAGCTTGACGTATTCCGAATGCGCCCACATCAGCGGCATCGCCGAGCCCGTCGGCCGCCCGAACTGCAAAAACTGCTGCGGCAAGTCGGCGAAGTCCCACACCTGCTCCGGCAGCATCCCCACGCCATGCGCCAGCCGCTCCATGGTCTGGATCAGCGCGTCCACCGGCCGTCCCGCCGCCAACTCATAATGCGCCCGTTCCCCGGTCAGCAGCGGCCAGGCCCGTCCCCGCCCCCATCCCGTGTAGGCGGAGCCGTCGTCCTTCTGCCCGTAGCCGTCGTGGTTGTAGCGCCGCCAGCAGGGTCCGTAAGGCGTGTTCACCTTCAGCAGCGCATCCACGGCCCGTACCGATTCCA
>JAKAUF010000358.1 GCA_021827785.1 Acidobacteriota bacterium
GCGCGACATGGCGACGACTGCACCCCGCGCCGCCGCGACACCTACTTTGTTCCGCGGCGTCGCGCCGCCGGGAAGAGAATGCCGCGGGGCCGGCAGACTGGCGGTTGCTTCCGGGCTGGGGAGCCGAGCCAGAGGCTCCTCCGAGGGGTGGGCGGCTGGCACTGGGTTCATCACGTGATTCGAATTCCTATGCGGTCCCGTGCGCGCTGGGGCGGCCATCAGATGCTCCATTTGGCTTCGACAACGCAAAGGCAGTTGCGGCTTGCGATCGCCGCCACCGCGAGATTGGCCACGCTCTCGGCCTGACGCCGGCGGCGCCGAGCCGAGGGTGCTAGGAGACATAGTTGCAATTTGCTGTCCACAAGGCGGCTCAGCCGGGTGATGACAAGGGTCCTACGATCCGAGGCCATCCCTGAACGCCCAGAGCGGCGCGCCGAAGCGAGCGCTCTACACCATCCGGGACAGGCAGGGGCTGGTGTCCTATTGACTGAGGGCGGCGGGGGCGGGCGTAGGCGGGCCGGACGAGGCCGTCCGCGCCCCCGGGAGAGGGGACGGTTTTGCCGCTGCTGGGGTTCAGCCGGGGGCATGACAGCCGGGACGGCCGCCCTACCGTCGGCGCTGGGGAGCGGCAGCCGGGAGGAATGGGCCAACGCGGGTGGGTGTCCGCCCACAGCGGACGAGGCCGTCCGCGCCCCCAGGGAAGGGACAGGGCGGCGGTCCGAGCGGTTACGGACGGCGGCCCAGGGCACGCCACCGTGACGAACGGCACGCCAGTTGCACACCTGTTTTTGGGGGTGTTGCATGACCAGCCCGCAATCGGTCCCGGAATTCTGCATTCGTAATCTGGTGGTTCTGGTGGATGGAACGGCGGAGACGAGGGCCGCGGTGGCAGCGGCGGCCACGGTAGCACGCTGGTCGCATGCCGGTGTCCACCTGCTGTATTTCATCCAGTCGCGCGATTACGCCATGGGGGTACCGCAGACCTACGCCGGCATCGTGGCGGAACTGCGCCACCGGCACAAAGCGGAGCTGATCGAGATCGCGGCCAGCGAGACGCTGCGGGGATTGGAACCGAGGATTCATGTGGAACGGAGCGAAATCGCCGAAGGGCTGGGCGCCTTCACCCGCGACAATGCGATTGACCTAGTCGTGGTCGGGAGCGCGGGCAAGGCGGGCCTGGTGAAATGGTTTGAAGGCTCAGCCGCCGAAGATGCATTTCGCAACGCCGACACGCCGGTGATGGTGCTGGGGCCGAACGCCGTGGCCGCGGTGTCGCCGCAGGGGTTCCGCCGGATCTTGTGCGCCACCGACTTGAGCGCGGGATCGCGACCCGCCGCGGCGTATGCAATGGCGCTCGGGGGGCGCTGCCACGCCAGCGTGACGTTGCTGTACGTGATGCCGGACGATGCGAAGCGTTCCGAGCGCCGCGACGTCATGATCGCCGGGGCCGCAAGCGCCCTGCGGCGATGGGCGGCGCTGAACGGCAGCAGCGGCGCGGAGCAGGTGGTGAGCGAAGGCGTACCGGCGAAGGTGATCAGTGAGCTGGCGGCGGACATGAAGGCGGACCTGATCGTGGCGGGAGCGAAGCGAATGCCCGCGCTGGGGATTACCGGGGCTTGGGCGACCGCCTACGCGGTGATGCGGGAAGCGCACTGCCCGACGGTGTTGGTGCGCGAGCCGTAACGCCGGCGCGCGTGGGGTAGCCCCGCGGGGCGCACCCGCTGCCGGCGTCCACGGCAGCCGGAGAACTAACTTCGGACCGCCTGCGTTTGTCCTATCCTTGCGCGCCGGGCTACGCTCCGATCGCGCGGCCCACGCCTATCAATGGGGCCGAGCGTCATGGCGGTGGCGCCACAACGCAGAGAGACAAGGGGTGGGCCGCTGAGCCGCTTTGCCGCAACCGGCGGGGGGTAATGGCACAGCGGTGGGGGGAATCTCCCAGGAGAAGCCCCGGAACGGTGCGATGCGGGCGCCATACGCCGCGCGGCGCCCGGCAGGCGGCAGGCTGTATTGCCGGTGTCGCGCGCGATGGCTGCCGGCGTGCTGGACAAACGGGCAAGGCCGAGATGGCGATGCAGCCGCCCGGGTTCCACACGAACTTGAACGACAACCGGTACGTTGGCGGGGCGGTCGCGGGAGGTGGAATGTGACGAGGCGAAAATCCATTGAGAGGAATTCGATGCCGGCAGTGAAGCGGGCCGCAGCGATGGTCATGATCGTCGCAATGGCGGTGCTGGCGGCGATGGCGCAGCAACGGCAGCGGACGGAGGAAAAATCCACGACGCGGACGCGATCCACGCAGCAGGTGCGGTCGGAGCCGCAGCGCTCCGCGGCGCGGCCCAGCTTTAACCACCAGGCGCCTCCGGGAGCCGGCGGCGGGCATATTCCTCGCGCGCCGCGGCGGGAATCGCGGCGCACGGCGCGGGAGCAACGCAGCGCCAACCGCCAGCGGACGGAGACCCGGGCCCAGCCGCGTGCGGTGGCGCCGCACGTGCTGGTGAAGGGGGACGTCTGGGTGGGGCGGGCCGTGCCCA
>JAKAUF010000046.1 GCA_021827785.1 Acidobacteriota bacterium
GGCGCGTTGGCAATCGCGGCGGCCCGCCCCCGGCAAGCGAAGCGGCGCGGCCCCCAAAGCCGGGGTCCCCAACGCGCAGCGGCGCACGTTGGGGCGGGCAGCCGCGCGGGGGCCCGCGCCAAGCAATGAGAAGCCCTGCCCCACGCCTGGCCGCGCGTGGGGTATGTCTCCGGCTTGCGTGCGGCCCCGCTCCGCGCCGCCGGCGTGGCGTGGAACCGGCTTCGGCAAGCGCGGGGTCTGCATGCGTCCTTCACTCCTTCCCGGCGGTTTACTTATCCGGCATCCCTTGCTTAAATGGCCTCATGCGGCCTACCGGGCCCATCCCGCCCGCTCCGCTGGCTTGGACCGCGCTGCTGGTTCTACTTTTGCCGCTGTCCCTGGCGGCGCAGATGGACGCGCCCGCCGCCATGCAAATGCTGCTGCGGCGAGTGGCGGCCAATGAGGTACGGTTCGAGCGCGCCCGTGGCAACTACACCTATCGCCAGGACTTTTCCTTCTTCGCCTACGACCGCAACCGCAATCCCGGCGGCTATTACCAGGTCTCCACCGACATCACCTTCACCCCCGACGGCCGCCGGTTCCAAAAGAACATTCACGGCCCGGTCAACGCGCTGAAGATCGTTCGCCTCACTGGGAAGGATTTCGAGGATTTGCGCCGTGTGATTCCGCTGGTCCTCACGCCCGCCAAGCTTTCTCAATATCAAATCCGCTATCTTGGCCCCGCCATTATCGCCCTGCACGACGATCACGGCCGCCCCACCGCCCGCCGCCTGCGGACACGGGTGTTCCATCTCTCTCCGCGGCAAATCTGGCCCGGGCAGCGGTATTTTCAGGGCAAGATTTGGGTGGACCCCAACACCGACGGCATCGTCCAGTTGCGCGGACGCCCGGTGCCGCGGATTCGCCGCTGGGTGAATGGCCGGCAGGAGGAAAACCTGTTCGGCCGCTTCACCACGTATTTCGCCCGTATTGACGGCCGTTTCTGGTTCCCGGTGTACACCCACGGCGACGACTGGCTGGGCTTTATCGGCGCCCCCGTCGAGATGAAGGAATACGTCCGCTTCCGCCACTACCAGCGCTTCGGCACGACCAGCTCCTTCAAAGTCGTCGGTCCGGCGCACCAGCCGCCGCATTGAGGCGCGGGCCTATTCCGGCATGATCTTCAGGTCCGGCGGAATCTTGAGTTCGGCTTCCGTCGCCGCCTGCACGTCCTCCACGGTCAGCCCCGCCGCGATCTCCCGCAGTTCCAGCCCGGCGGGGGTGACGGCCAGGAACGCCATCTCGGTCACGATGGCGTGGACCACGCCCACGCCGGTCAGCGGCAGGCGGCAGCGGCGCAAAATCTTCGGCTTGCCCGCGTGCGTGGTGTGCTCCATGGCGATATAGACCCGCCGGGCGCGGGCCACCAAATCCATCGCCCCACCCATGCCCTTGATCATCTTGCCGGGAATCATCCAATTCGCCAGGTCGCCCTTCTCATCCACCTCCATCGCCCCCAGCACCGCCAGGTCAATGTGCCCGCCGCGAATCATGGCGAAGGATTCGGCGCCGTCGAAATACGCCGCCCCCGGCACGGCTGTGATCGTCTCCTTGCCGGCGTTGATCAAGTCGGCGTCTTCCTCGCCGGGCAGGGGATAGGGCCCGATCCCTAGCAGCCCGTTCTCCGATTGCAGCACCACCTCGATGCCTTCGGGCACGAAGTTGCTGATCAGCGTGGGCAGCCCGATGCCGAGGTTGACGTAATAGCCGTCGCGCAGCTCCCGCGCCACGCGGCGCGCGATGCGCTCCCGTTTTTCCAGCTCGGTCATCTCCGCCGGCGCTTTCATTGCCGCCCCCGGATCTCCGCTTCAGACAACCGCGTCGTGCGCCGCTCGATCGGCTTGCGGTACTGGCTGCCCAAAAGAATGCGGTGCACATAGATGCCCGGAGTCACCACCGTCTCGGGGTCGATTTCTCCCACCTCGACCAGTTCCTCGACTTCGGCGATGGTGACCTTCGCGGCGGTGGCCATGATGGGATTAAAGTTGCGCGCCGTGGCGTGATAGGTCAAGTTGCCCCAACGGTCGCCGCGCTGGCCTTTGA
The DNA here is from genome assembly GCA_021827785.1 of Acidobacteriota bacterium. Lineage (GTDB taxonomy): Bacteria > Acidobacteriota > Terriglobia > Terriglobales > SCQP01 > JAKAUF01. Next base: position 2,083 of record JAKAUF010000046.1, read on the forward strand.
TCAGCGCAAAATCGGCGTGCAGGGCCGTCTCCAGCACATAGCTTTTCCCGCCGAAGTCGCGCGTCTCCTTGCCCTCGGCCACCGTGGTGCCGACGCCCGCGGGGGTATAGAAGGCGGGGATGCCCGCTCCCGCCGCGCGGATGCGCTCCGCCAACGTGCCCTGCGGCACAAGCTCCGTATCCAATTCGCCGGAGATGACCTTGGCTTCGAAGATGCTGTTCTCGCCGACGTAACTGGAAATGATCCGGCCGATCCGCCCCGCCGCGAGCAGCACCCCGATGCCCTCATGGTCGGTGCCGGCGTTATTGCTGATGACGGTCAGCCCGCCCACGCCGCGCCGCGCCAGCGCGGCGATCAGGTTCTCCGGATTCCCGCACAAGCCGAAGCCGCCGATCATGACGCTGGCGCCGGCGGGAATGTCCGCCACCGCCGCGTCGGCCGAAGCGACCCGC
>JAKAUF010000345.1 GCA_021827785.1 Acidobacteriota bacterium
TTGGTAACCGCGCTCGGCACCCTCCGGTGGTGCAAACTGAGGCAACAGCGTCCGGAGCCGAAAATCGTCCTGGCGCGCCCTCCGAGCCACCACCATGAACGAAGCCTTTCAACTCACTGGCGCGATCTTGGTCTTGATCGCCTTCGCGCTCAGCCAAACCGGGACCATGAAGCCGCACGCCTATTCCTATCTGTTGCTGAACTTCATCGGCAGCGCCATTCTCGCCGCCTCCGCCGTGGTCATGCGGCAATGGGGATTTCTGCTGATGGAAACCGTTTGGGCCGGCGTATCCCTCACTTCCCTGCTCCGCCGCGTGCTGACCCGCGTTCCCGCCTAGCAGCCCCCAGCGCCGCGCCGCACGCCGGCCCCTACGCTTCCCACTTCTGGACAACTCATCTCGCCAGCGCTGCATCTAAGCGGCCCCGGTAAGGCGGCTTTGGTAAGGCCCCACACCGCGGCGTCATCCTTTCGCGCCGCCGCCTCGCCCCAATGGCGTCGCCGGCATCGCCGCCACGGCCGCGCAATCATGGCCGCCGGCGCGAAACCAGTTTTGCGGCGGCCAGCGGGCGGCCCGAACCGGAAATGCGAAACGGCAACACTATCGCCGAGCGATGTCACATGGTGAGCCGCGGGCACCCTCGCCGGGTGGCAGGGCGACCGGGCGGCCGAGCGGCCGGCGGAATACGAGGTTCGCGGAACGTCAGCGGCCGAAGGCCCGGCGCGTTGGGCCGCCAACGGCTGTGAGGCTCGGCGCCACGTCAGGCCCTATGCGCGGCGGCGAAACCCCACGGCAGCGACGCTCGGCGGCGGCCAGCCGCTGGAATACGCCGGAGGGGTGGCCATTGGCCGGTGGCAGTTGGCCCAGTTCGCGCGCGGCATCGGCCAGACGGTGGATAACCACCGGCAGTTCGCCGTAAGGCACCCCGCCCCGGATCGGGGTCGCCAGCGACGCCGCCGCGTGATGCGCCGCCGCGATCAGGCGGCGCAGATCGGCGCGGCCATCGGCGCGGCGGTAGGGCAGCTTCCAGGTCGCCGGACGCATGGGATCGCCCACAAAGGCGAAACATGCGGCCGGCAGTTGCAGCCGCGGATGCAGTTGCGCGTCTGCCGCCAACCCCACGCTTCCGGAGCCATCCGCCTGGGCGCTGCCCGCCGCCGGGCCGACCGGCGGAAAGAAGAGTGCCGCCTGCATTGGCGTCACCGGCTGCATCATGCCCGTCGGCGTCGCCCACCACAGCTCTCCCGGCGCGCTCGTCTGCCCCAGCCAAACCCGCAGCCGCGCCCGTCGCGGGCCGCCATCGTCGTCTTCGAGATAGAGCAAACCGCCGTCGCAAACGCCGGCGTGGCCGATGCCCAACCCGCGGGCGCGCTGCACTGCCGCCTGCATCGCAGGGCAGCGTCCCGTTTGCCGCCCTGGAATCCCGCCCGGACTGGAGATCGCCAGCACGCAGCGCTCCCGTCCGTTGCCGACGCCAACCAGGAAGACGCTCCAGCTTTCCGCAGGCTCTGGACTCAGCATGGGCAACCGCGAAGCGGCGAGTTCCCAGATCGGCTCGGCGGCCGGCCCGCCCGGCGGCTCCGCCGTGGCATTACCCCGCTCCGCCCGCGGCGCCGCCGGCCGATTCTGCCGGCAGATCTCCTCGCTGCGCCAGCCGAGCACCGTCGTCAGCAATGCGTGCGTGATCGCCGCGGCCACACCCGGTCCGCCGGCGCACAGCGCGGCTTGCCGGCGAGCGAGAAATTCGGGCCAACTGCCCGCGAGCTGCGCGCGCCACCGATCATATCCGTCCGCTGCGCGTGCGTCCGCTCCGCGGCCGTCCGCGCGGTCTGGCCCGCCCACGCCGCACATGCGTACCGTCTCGGAGGAGGCGGCCGGAGTTGGACGGCTGGATGGGGCGGCGTTGGCCATCGCCGCGAGAATGAAACGCCGCGGCGGCGCGCGTCAATTCCCCCGATTGGGCGGACCACCCACCCCTTCGCGCGCTTCCCGCCGCCCCCCGGCCCGAGATTACGCGTCTAGGCCCCTTGCGGCATTGTAGGCTTGGCGGCGCGAATAAAGGCGCTGAAAAACAACCCATCCACTTGCGCGGCGATGGCATCCACGTCCCAGCCCTGCCCGGCCAGGAATTCGCGCGCGTCCGCAACCCGATAGACGCGCGTGGATTCGATCGTGATCGCGGTGAAACCGGCGGCGGCCAATTTGGCGCGGTAGTCGCTTTCCTCCAGCGCGCCGGCGATGCAGCCCACCCATAACTCCAAGCTGCGCCGGATAGCGGCGGGCGCCGCTCCTCGGCTGACCACGTCGCTGATGCCCAGGCGGCCGCCAGGACGCAGCACGCGGAAGGCTTCGCGCAGCACTTGGTCCTTGTCGGCGGAAAGATTGACGACGCAGTTGGAAACGATGACGTCCACGCTGGCGTCAGGCAGCGGAATGTCCTCGATGTGGCCTTTGAGGAACTCGGCGTTGGCGACGCCGGCGCGCGTTTGATTCTCCCGCGCCAGCGCCAGCATCTCGTCGGTCATGTCCAGA
>JAKAUF010000335.1 GCA_021827785.1 Acidobacteriota bacterium
GCGAACGGATCCTGCTCACACGGGGAATGCCAAACCGCCTGATAGGCGTCCACGGGAGCCAGGCGCAGCGGCTGGCGCCGCACCTGGGCGGAGGCGCGAGCTATGGCCACGGCGTGGGCGGCAGCGCGATCCACGGCGTTGCGGGCCAGGCGATCGGTTGCGGCGAAACCCCAGGCGCCATCCACGATGACGCGAATGCCCAGCCCCAACGTCTCATTGTCGGCGACGGTGCCGGCCTTTCCGTTCTTGGTGGAGACGGCGCGATGACGTTCGGCGATGACGCGGACATCAGCGTAACTGGCGCCGCGCTGAACGGCGGTATCCAGCGCCCAGCCGGCCCAATCGCGGCCCCAACGATCCTTCCCTGGCATGCAATCTCCGGCTGCGAGTTAGCGCGCCGCGCCCGCCAACGCCCCGCCACGAACGCCCGCCGCGGCCTTGAGCGCCTCGGCCTGGTCTTCCCGCTCCCAGGTGAACTCCGGCTCGGTGCGGCCGAAATGGCCGAAGGCGGCGGTCTTCTGGTAGATGGGACGGCGCAACTGGAGGGTTTCAATAATGGCGCGGGGAGTAAGCTTGAAGACCTGCCGCACGGCGGCGGAGATCTTGTCCTCCGCAATGGTTCCGGTGCCGAAGGTGTCCACCAGCACGGAAACAGGCTCGGCAACGCCGATGGCGTAGGCCAACTGAATCTCGCAGCGGCGGGCCAAACCGGCGGCGACGATGTTCTTGGCAATGTGGCGGGCCATATACGCGGCGGAGCGATCCACCTTGGTGGGGTCCTTGCCGGAAAAAGCGCCGCCGCCATGGCGACCCATTCCGCCGTAGGTATCCACGATGATCTTGCGCCCGGTGACGCCGGTGTCGCCCATGGGCCCGCCGATGACAAAGCGGCCGGTGGGGTTGATATGGTATTCCGTCTTCTCGTCCAACATCTCCTTGGGCAGCACGGGCGCCACCACCACTTCGCGGACGGCCTCGCGCAACGCGGGAGTGGAAACCTCTTCGGCGTGCTGCGTGGAGACGACGACGGCGTTGATGCGCACGGGCCGGTCACCGTCGTATTCCACGGAGACCTGGCTTTTGCCGTCAGGGCGCAAAAACTCGAGCTCGCGGCGGCGGCGGACGTCCGACAAACGGCGGGTGAGGCGATGCGCCAAGGCGATCGGCAGCGGCATCTTCTCCGGCGTCTCATCACAGGCGTAGCCGAACATCATGCCCTGGTCGCCGGCGCCATCGCGGTCCACGCCCATGGCGATATCGCCGGACTGCTCATGCACGCTGATCAAAACGCCGCAGGTTCCGCAGTCGAAGCCGAAGCAGGCATCGGTGTAGCCGACCTGGCGCACCGCCTGCCGCGCGACCTGCTGGTAGTCAATTTTGGCGTTGGTCGTGATCTCGCCCGCCACGACGATCAGCCCGGTTGTGAGCAGGGCTTCACAGGCCACGCGGCTTTGCGGATCTTGGGACAAGGCCGCATCCAGCACCCCATCGGAGATCTGGTCGGCAATCTTGTCGGGATGTCCTTCGGTGACCGATTCAGAGGTGAATAACCGGTGGTGAGGCACAGTGTCGAGTCCTTTTGCGTGATTTGATCGGTGCTGGCGACGGCTGCCAGCCTTCTAGCATAGTCGCACGAACCGGCCTGCCGGCGGGATAAAAAGGCGCCACCCGATGGGCGGCGCAAGCGCCACGATGCTGCCCGGAAACATGGCGCGCCGGACCGTCAGGCAACCGCCGGCTAATAGCGGCTGGGATTGAGAAATTCGTTCAGGTTGATGGACTTCCAATCGCCCCGCTCAATCATGGCGCGAATTTCGCCCGGCGACTTTCCCTTCTTGGTTTCCAAGTAGGTGAAGATGCCTTCCATGAGGCAGGTCTCACAGACCGAGGCGTGGGTTCCGGCGTAGCAACTGTAAAGGCTGGTGTGGCTCAGCGTTTTGTCGCAACGGCAGTAGCACGGCTCTTGATACAGCACGTTCTTGATCCTGGCCGCCATGGCATAGGCGGTCTGCACGCGGGGGTCGGTGAAATCACTGGCGGGCAGAGTGGAAGGCAACGGCGCGTTGGGCGGCGCGGCGTGGTAGGCCGGTATCCCGGGGAGGCGAACCACGGGCGGCTCGGCGGGGTGGCTGTGGGCGGCGAGCTTTTTGGCCTTCGGCTTCGCCGGCTGCTGGGCGGCGGCTCCGGCCGCCAAAAGCAGCAGCAAACCAGCCAGGACCACACTGGATGGAAGAGAATTCCGCCTAATAGTCACGCTTTCGCCTCCCTCTAATATCAGTTGGGTTTGGGCACCGGAGGGAAATCCGGGTTCCCTCAATTCTACGTCCCTTTGCAGGCGGCGCGGGGCAAGGTGGGGCAACGGAATAGGTGGGGAGCGGGCGGGCGGCGGTTCCAGTCGCGGGAGCGCGTCTTTTGCTCGGAGAGCAAACCAGGCGCGGGAAGGCCGGGAAATTCCCCAGCGCCGCAGCGGCGCTGGCAATCGCTGCGGCGCGCCGCCTGGGGTGGGGCGGGGCGGGGTCCCCGG
>JAKAUF010000093.1 GCA_021827785.1 Acidobacteriota bacterium
GCCCTGCGCTGTCCACAAGCGGACGCGCGCTCGGTGTTCTTTTGCGGCAGCAGCGGGTCATACGGCGCAAACCGCGCGAGCGCCTCGTCGCTCGGAGCCGAATCGCCGCGCCCCGTTTGGTGTTCGGCCGCCCAGAACCTGCCGCCTCGCTGCATGGATGGGCGCGGGCCCCAGCCCTGCCTGCGGCGGGGCGTCCTGCTTTCATTGGTGCGGCGCGGAGCGCCGCTTATGCGCCCGGCTGGGCCGGGCAACCCGCTCGCCCCAGCCCCACTGTTGCTTGGCGCGGGGCGCTGCCCGGCTCTTGCTTGGCGCGGGGCGCTGCCCGGCTGTTGCTTGGCGCGGGGCGCTGCCCGGCTCTTGCTTGGCGCGGGGCACTGCCCGGCTGCTGCTTGGCGCGGGGCGCTGCCCGGCTGTTGCTTGGCGCGGGGCGCTGCCCCGCTTACGCGTCGCTGGGGTCACACCGCTTCGCGGGCTTAGGCGAACCGCGGCCTTCATCTGGGCGCGCTGGGCGCGCACGGAAGGTCGCCGCCTTTTCACGCCGACTCTGCTACCAGTGCAAACGGCGCGCCCCCCGCGATGGGTGGCCAAATCTGCACATCCCGGCATCCGCGCATCAGCGTATGTTGATCCTTCGCTGATTGCGCGCAAGGCCGCGCACTGGCGACTGGCAGTCCCGCTCGCGCACCCTTCATGGCAACGCAGAGGCGTCCTGAGCTTCAGCGGGCGTCAGTTGCCGGCCGCCCCGCCCCAGCATGCCCGGCGCGCAGCGGCGCGCGCTGGGGCGGGGCCAACGCGAACGTCTAGAAAAGGGCGGCTGAGCCGCGCCGCAAGCCGGCAACTGATTTCAGAAGCCGTTTCCAGGAGCACTGCAATGCACACAGAGCTAAAAATCCACGGAAGCAAGCAGGACAGCGGGCACCGCTGGGGCGTCATCCTCGCCGGAGGTGACGGCATGCGCCTGCGGCCATTGACGCGCCAGATCGCAGGCGACGATCGCCCCAAACAGTTCTGCGCCGTTCTCGGCAACGCATCTCTTTTGCAGCAGACCCGGAACCGGGTTTCCCGCATCCTCCCGGGGCGGCGGACCTTGCTGGTCCTGAACGAAATGCATGAACGGTTCTACGCTGGCCAAGTGGCCGGCGTGCCGCCCCAAGGCCTATTGATTCAGCCCGCCAACCGCGGAACCGCGGCGGCAATCCTTTACGCCCTCGTCTGCCTGCGCGCCAGGGATCCGCGCGGCTTGGTGGCGTTCTTCCCCTCCGATCATTATTTCGCCGATGACGCGCTCCTCGCCACGCATGTCGCTTCCGCCTTCGCTGCGGCCGCCCTCCGGCCAGCGAGCGTGATCCTCCTAGGCATCGCGCCGGAAACGCCGGAAGTGGATTATGGCTGGATCGAACCTGGCGCTCTCGTGGCGAGCACGTCCCTCAGTCCGATCCACCGCGTCGTCCAAGTGGCCGAGAAACCGCCTCGGCCAGTCGCCTCCCTGATGATGGAGCGGGGCTGCCTGTGGAACAGCTTCATCATGGTGGGCCGCGTGTCGGCTTTCCTGCGCTTGATCCGGCGGACCCTTCCCGGTCTCCTGGAATCGTTTAAATCCGTGCGGCCACCCGGAATCGCCGCAATGGGGCCCGGCGCCATGCGCAAACTGTACGCACGCCTTCCCGCGCCGAGCTTTTCCCGGGAAGTCCTCGCGGCTTGTCCATCCCGCCTGCTCGTGCTCCCCTGCGCGAATCTCCGCTGGGTGGATCTGGGCAACCCCAGCCGTGTCGTAACGGTGCTCCAGCGGTGCGGCGTACAAGGCGTGTCGCGCCCCGGCCTGGCGGCGCCGGGCCAGAAATTCGCCAGCGGGCAAATCTGATCATCAATGGAGGTGCTGCATGTCGCGGGGGCCGCGCCATTTGCTCGGGGAGCAAAGCGGGCGCGGGGAGGCCGCGAAATTCCGCAGGGCGGCCCGCCCCCGGCAAGCGAAGCGGCGCGGCCCCCAGCGACGCGTCGGCTGGGCTGGGGCGGGCCGGGGTCCCCGGCCCAGCCGGCGCGTAAGCGGGATGCGCGGCGCAGCCGCGCTGGGGCCCGCGCCAAGCAATGACTTGCGCAGGCCCAAGCCCCGCCTGCGGCGGGGCGTCCTGCTTTAACTGGCGCGGCGCGGAGCGCTGCCCGGTCGTTGCTTGGCGCGGGCCGCTGCCCGGCTGTTGCTTGGCGCGTGGCGCTGCCCCGCCTGCGTGCTTCTCGCGGGGCGCTGCCCGGTCGTTGCTTGGCGCGGGGCGCTGCCCCGCTTAGGCGTCGCTGGGGGCCGCGCCGCTTTGCTGGCTTAGGCGAGCCGCAGCTTTGTTCCGCGCGCCGTGGGCGCACAGGGAATTTCGCGGCCTTTTCGCGCCGACTTTGCCCCCAGTGCAAACGGCGCGACCCCCGCGATCGGTGTTGCAATTTGAACAGATCGTCCCCGGCTGGTTGGTTAGATTCAATCGCAGGCGTCCCACTTCGCGCTTGGGGCGGGGCTGCCAGGCGATCGGAGG
>JAKAUF010000005.1 GCA_021827785.1 Acidobacteriota bacterium
GCGGCTGAGCCGCTTCCGCGCCGTCGCGGTGCTGGTTCTGGCCGCTCTCTGCGTGCTCACCGCCCACGCCCAGACCCCGGCCGTCCAGGTCAGCGGAACGCGCCGCCTGCGCCGGGACTCGGGCGCGCCGCAGCCAACCGTTCCCCTGTGGCTTGCCGCCCTGACCGGTGCGGCGGCGGGGGCCACGCTCGGCGTCAACAGCGTCAGCTTCTCCGCCTATCCACCCGCCGTGCGGTCCGCCCGCCGCTGGCGCGTCGGCGCCAGCTACGCCCTGGTCGGCGCCGGATTGGGAGCGGGGCTCCAGGCGATGTTCGACCGAACGCCCGGCGCGCCGCCGGCGCGCCAGTTTTGGCTGGGGCGCTGGCAAACCCCGTTGTTGGCCGGCATGCTCGCCGCGCAGGTGCTGGACTACACAAGCACGCGCTATTTCCGCCAGCGCGGCATGCCCGAGTGGCTGCTGACCAACGGCCTGGTGGACAACCCGACGGCCTTCATCGCCACTGAAGCGCTGACCGTGGCAGCCGCCATCGGCATCGCCTATGTTCTCTACCACACCGGCCATCCTGGATTGGCCCGTTTGTTCGAAGCCGGTTACATTTCCGTCGGCGCGGTCTCGGCCGTGGCGAACTATCGCTTTCCCGCCACGGGCCACGCCATCTTTTAGCCCTGGCGCCCGGGCTATTCTGGCGGCATGGCTCTTTGGCGCCTCGGCAAAAGCGGCTTTCGCTTCAATGCCAGTCACAGTTTTCCCCAAGACCATGGCTATGACCGCGACGTGCACGGCCATGACTATGAGCTGACGGTATGGCTGGAAGGGGAGCGGGCGGCGGGCGAGATGCTGTTCGACCTGCGGCAGTTGAAAACGCTCGTGGCGGAGGAAGTGATCGCTCCGCTCGACCACGCCCACCTCAATTCCATCCTGCCCGATCCCAGCACCGAGGCTCTGGCGGAATGGATTTGGCGCCGCCTGCGGCCCCGCCTTCCCGCCGCGCTGCGCTTGGGCGTGCGTCTGGACGAAACCCGCACCACCAGCGTCGAATACTGGGCCTAGGACCGCACCGCGCCCATCCCAAGCGGGACGCCCCGCCGCAGGCGGCGGGGCTGGGGCCCGCGCCAACTTTAGCTGGCCGCGGCGGCGCGCGGCGTAATCCGCGTGAAGGCGCGGCGGACCAGCCGCCAGGCTTCCGCCAGCAGCGCCTTCAGCCCGAATATCCAGCCGAGTACGATCACCAACACCAGCCACAAAGCCGTCGCGGCGCCCGCCAATCCCAGCACCGGCAGCCCGGCATAATGCGCCGGCGCGAAATGGCGCTCAAAGACATACGCCGCGGCGCCCGCCAGCACCGCCACCGCCACCACCGCCGGCAGCGTCCGCCAGCGCTCCAGCTTCGCGCCCAGCCATTTGCGCCGGTGCAGCAGCGCGGCCAGCACCAGCGTGTTGACGATCATCCCGGTGTCGGACGCCACCACCAGGCCCGGCACCCCGAAGCGGTGCGCCAGCACAATATAAATGGGAATCACCGCCGCCGTGACGATGGTGCCCGCCAGCATCGGCGTCATTGTGTTCCCGGCGGCGTAGAACGCCCGCGAATACAATCCCTGCACCGCCCAAAAGGCCAGCGACAGGACAAAAATCCCCAGGTACATGGCCGTGAGCCGCGCCTCGGCGACGGTGAACTTGCCGCGCACGTACACCAGCTCCGTCAGCGGCAGCGCCAAGGCCGCCAAGTAGCTGGCCGCCAGCACCGCCGCGGTCGCGGTCTTCACTACCGCGCGGTCCAGCGTCTCCCGCAACTCCTCCCATTTGTTTTCCGCCACCAGCCAGGCGAAGAACGGCATCGTCGCCTGGCCCACCGCCTGCCCCAGCACCGCCGTCGGCACCCGCATCAGCTGCTTCGCGTACACGAGTTCGGTGATGGCGCCGTGCAGGCTGGCCGCCAGCGGCTGCATGATCCAGTCGTCGGCGCTGACCAGCGAGACCCCCACCATCAAGGGCAGCGTCAGCTTGAGCCAATGCACGAACTGGCGATCGCGGAAATGGAAGTTCCAGCGGAAGCGCAGGCCGCCGGCCCGCGCCCCGAACAACGGGAATAGAAACGGCCCAATCACCGCGCCGGCCAGCGCGCCGACCGCCAGGCTGGTGATGCCCAGCCAATGCGACAGCAGCACGCCGCCCAAGATGATGCTGGTGCTGTAAAACAGCGGCGCCAGCGCTGGCAGCCAAAACACCCCCCGTGCGTACAGCGTGGCGCAGATCAGCCCGCCGATGCCGAAGAACAACTGCGCCGGCAGCAGGATGCGCGTCATGCGGACGCAGAGCGCCAACTGCGCCGGCGTGAACGACGACGCCAGGTAGAGGCGCAGCAGCTGCGGCGTGAAGATCTCGCCCAAAATGACGCCCGCGGTTAGCGCCAGCGCCATGAAGGTGGCGATGATGGAAAAAACCCGGTAGCCTTCCTCCTCCTTCCCCTGCGCCAGATAGGGGCTGAAGATGGTGATGAAGGTGATGGAAAG
>JAKAUF010000437.1 GCA_021827785.1 Acidobacteriota bacterium
GGCGCAGGTGCGGCTGGGCGCCGAAGGCGCGGGCATCGCGTTATTCGACACCGCGGGAGAAACGCGGGTTTGGTTGGGCCTGGCGGGGGACAGCTCGTATTTGGGATTGGTGGATGGCGCCGGCAACATCCATGGCCGGTTGCGCCTGCGTTCCCGTTCCGGCACGCCGGGATTGGCGCTCAGCGATGAACACGGCGCCGACCGGGCGCTAGTGGCCATGGAAGCCGATGGGCCGCATATGGTTTTTCTGGCTGGGGCCGGCGAGATCGTGGCGCATCTTGCGGTGACCGAACTCGGCGCATGGCTGGCATTGGTGGACCCCGACGGCCAACCCACGGCGGAACTGGCGGTCGCCGAAACCGCCGTTGTCGCCCTGCGCGACGGCGAGCAGCGGCGCCGGGCGGTGGTCGCGCTGGAAGCCGGGAAACCGTGCTTGGCGGTGCTGGGCGCGGATGGGACGCGGGCCGCCGAACTGCGCGCGGAGTGCCTGCCCCTGTGGAACGAACGGGGCCAGATGCGCGCGCACTTGGGCATGACCGAAGGCGGCGCCGCCATTCGCTTATTCAGCCCCGACGGCGTGCAGCGCGCCGCGTTGCATGCGGCCGCCGACGGTCCCTACTTGGCGATCGCCGGCGACTCCCGCCAGGGACGGGCCATTCTCCGCTGCACCAGCGGAGGACCGGAGCTGGTGCTGGGCGCGGAAGGCAGCGGGCCGGAGGCATGCATGGCCTGGCACGACGATGGATGGGAAGCGCGGCTAGGCGAGGGCGGAGACGAGCCGCGCGCGCTCTTCCACCAGCCCGCCGCCGGACCGGCGGCCATCGAACTGCGCGACGCCAACCAGCGGCTGCGCTTGCGGCAGCAGTCCTCGCTGACGCCTGCCGCCACCACCAGCGATGCCGTGGTGGCGATGCTGGCGGCCGATGGCACGCCCGCCGCGCAGGTGCGGCTGCCGCCCGACCTGTCGGCGCTGCCGAGCGGCTTCCCCGCCAGCGGCGCCACGATAGGTCAATTGCAACTGGCCGAGGATGGCCCCAGCCTGACGTTGGCCGGAGCGGCGCACGCCAGCGGACGCCTGCGCTTGGCGGTCAATGAAACCGCCGCCACCGCCTACTGGACCGATGCCGCCGGCGCCGAACGTCCCTGGCTGCAATTCGCCGGGGATGCGGCCACCGCCGGCTTGCTCGACCCCGCCGGGCGTTTGCGCGGCGCCTGGGCGACCGACACGACCACCTGCCGGCTGGAGCTGCATGACGCGCAAGCGTCGCCGCGCGCCCTGCTAGCAGTGACCGACGCCGGCATGCGGCTGGGCCTGCTGCCCGCGGGGGAAGGCAGCACGGCTTGGTTCGGCGTGGGCGGGGAAGCGACCTCCTACCTGGGCCTGATGCCGGATGCGGGACCGCTGACCGCGCTGTTGGCCATGCGCGAAGGCGAAACCGCGCTGGCGATTCTGGATCCCAGCGCCAATCAGCGCGCTGAGCTGGCGGTGGATGCGGAGGGACCGCGCCTGACCTTGGCGGCGGGCAACCGCCGGCCGCAGGCGCAAATTCGCATGCAGGCGGGCGGAGCGGCGATCGCCTTTCTCGACAACGACGGCGCGGCGCGCGGCTGGCTGGCGCTGGATACCGGCGACGGCGATTAGGCGCCGGCGGCGGCGCACGCTGTCGTTATTCTCATCCGCAGCTTAGCTGGCGGCGCGGGCCGCCCGGGCCCGAGCCAACTGCCGGCGCGCCACGGCGGCGGCTTGCAACTGATACGCCGGCGCCAGCGCATAGGCCGCCGCGGCCGGGAACCACACGTACCAGGTCAAACTGGACCACGGCCAGCGGATATAGCTGAAGTCCACCGCCCACATCAATACGCTGCCCGCCGCGGTCAGCCCAATCGCCAGCGCCAGCGAACCCCAGCAGCGGGCGATCAAGCCCCAGCGCATCGCCACCACGCCCCGGCGCAGCAGCAGCGCCTCGATCAGCAGGATTGCCAATAGAGGGTTGTTGAGCCAGTCCAGCACCGCGGCCAAGGTCACCGGCGGAGCCGACGGCGCCGTCTGCACGCGGGCAACGACATAAAGAACGTGTCCCGTATACGCGGCCAACAGCGCGGCGCACAGCCACTCCCACGCCGCCAGCCGGCGCAGCAGGCCGACGCGCCGATAGGCCTGCAACACCACCGCCAGACCGGCCGCCAGGGCCGCCATCTCCAGCGTGCCGCTGATCTCCAAGCCGGCAGTGTGCACCGCGACGGCGGCGGCGGGATGCGCCACGGCCCAGCCACGGAAAGGGTTTAGGTAGGTGGGGCGGCTGAGCCAGTGGGCCAAAATGTAGCCGAGCGATTGGCAACTCGCGGCCAGGGCAATGCCCAGCCACGCGCCACGCAGCGCGTCCCCGGGAGCAAATTGGCGCCATGCCCGCCAGCTCCATGCCGCCCCCAACGTGACCACCACGACCAGAAACACCGCTCCGGGATAGGCGTAGAAGAAAGCGAGCCCGCTGAAATCGCCGGTAAACGCCCAC
>JAKAUF010000293.1 GCA_021827785.1 Acidobacteriota bacterium
CTGCTCGCTCTCTATGCCCTGGTGACGGTGTCCTATTTCACCCTCAGCTTGCCGATGCCGTGGCAGATGAGCCCGTTTCTCAGCTACACCTCGTTCGTCGTTCTGTGCTTCCTGGTCGCCGCCATCGTGGATACGCCGGAGCGCCTGCGCATCACGCTGCTCGTCGCCATTGGCTCGGTGGCGATCGGCTCGCTGTACGTGTTGCGCGAATGGCAGAAATACCATGCCCGTTACGTTGACTTCCGCCCGGGCTACGTGGTCGGCGATCCCAATTACTTCACCCTCTCCGCCGTCGTCTGTCTGCCGCTGGCGCTGTTCCTGCTGCGCGAGCGCCGCCTTTGGCAGCGCGCCGTCCTGCTGGCGTGCGTGGTCCTCACGCTGCTGGCGGTGGCGCTGGCCGCTTCGCGCGGCGGCTTTCTGGCGCTGCTCACCGCCCTGGCCTATTTATGGTGGCGGTCGCCGCACCGCGTTCGCAATCTCGGCCTGATCGCCCTGGTGCTCGTGCCATTGGTCGCCTTCGCGCCGGATTCCGCGCTGCACCGGCTGGTCAAACCGAACTATAGCGATCAGGAGGCGGTGCAAAACCGCCTGGTGGTTTGGCGCGCCGGCCTAAAGATTATCGCGGATCATCCCGTGACGGGCATCGGCTTGGGCAACTTCAAGCCCATGGTCGAGCATTTCGAGCACTCCGGCCTGCGCGTGGATAGCCTCGCCCACAACACCTATATTCAGCTCGCCGCCGACCTGGGTCTTCCCGGCTTGGGGCTGTTTCTGGCGCTGTTTATCGCGGGCTTCGTTCAGGCCGGCCGCGCGGTCCGCGCCTCGGCGCGGTACAGCCTGCTCTGGCTGGCGGGCAGTGGGATACAAGCCGGGCTGCTGGGCTGCGCCGTTGGCGTCTTCTTCCTATCCGCGGAGACGCAGAAGCTCATTTGGCTGATGCTGGCGCTCTGTCCCTGCCTGGCGGCGATGGCGCGGCGGCCCCAGTTCGCGGGCGTGGCCGAACCCGCCGCCGGTGGCGATCCGGCGGAGCCGCCGAAGTTGCCCCCGAGCCCGGCCAACCCCCTGCCTGCCGGCTTGCCGGCCACCATGCCGGCGCGGGCGCGGGAAATGGCGGAGTTGTGGCGATGAAGCGACCGATTGCGGCATTGCCCTTCGCGCGCTCGCGAGCGCAGTCATGGCGTCTGGGCCTGGGCGCGCTGTTCGCGGCGCTGGTGGTCGCCGGCGCGGGAGCGGCCAAAGTCCCGCGCGCGCCTCGCCTGGATCGGTACGGAGGCGTTCGCCCGCGGGCGGGCCGCGCGACAGGATATTTCCGCCTGGTTCGCCGCGGCTCCCGTTGGTTGTTTCTGAGTCCCAAGGGCGATCCGTTCTGGCTTCGTTCCGTCTATGCCGTCAACTGGGGCGACGGTGGGCCGGTGGCGCACGCCATGCTGGCCCGCAAGTACGGCGGCCAGCCGCAACGGTTTGCGCGCCACGCCGCCGAACGCCTGCTGGCGTGGGGTTTCAACGTGCTGGGCGAGTATTCCTCGGTCTACACGCTGCCGCTCCCGACCTACTTCCACCCGCACGGCAATTCCGTGCGCCTGCCGTTCATCCGCTTGCTCAATATCTCTTGGTACGGTGCGATTGACCAGGGTCATCTGGCGCCCGCGCCGTTCAAAACCCTGCTGGCCGGCGCGGTGGATCCGAAGTATTACTCGGGATGGGCCGGCAACGTTCCCGACGTCTTCGATCCCAATTTCGCCATCTACGCCCGCAATGCCGCCGCCGACCGCGCGACCCGCAGCAATCAGACCATTTTCACCGCCCGTTCGACTCACGGCGGCCTGCCCCAGCCGAGCCTGGTGCACACGCCCTGGCTGATTGGCACCACGCCGGATGACGCCGACAATCTTTTCGGCTTCGGTCCCGGTCCTCGCATGCCCGGGCCGGATGGCGTGGTCCATCCCAACATCGCCTGGATCATCGCGGTCACCAAGCCGCTCCAGCACCGCAACACGCAGGTCGGCGCCGCCTTTGGCGACCGCCATACCGAGCTCTACCCGGACCCCACGGTGTATGCCAAGCGCGCGTGGGCGCGCTTTCTCCGCCGCGAATATCACACCATCACCGCGCTCAACGCCGCCTGGGGCTCCAACTACACCACCTTCGGTTCCGACGGCGGATGGCCCAACGGCCGGGGCCTGCTGGATGAGAGCGGCCGCCACCGCTGGATGGGCCGCGAAGTCAATGGCCGGCTGAGCGGCGCGTCGCCCCGGCTGCATGCCGACCTGAACCGCTTTCTCGGCGTCTATGCCGATCGCTACTTTCGCATTGTCAGCCAGGCCATCCGCGCGGCGACGCCCCATCAATTGGTGTTTAGCCCCGCCGAGCTGGATTCCCATAGCGGCTTGACCCGGCGGCCGATCTTGATGGCAGCGGCCAAGTATTGCGATGCCATTCAAGTGGATGCCGATCCGCGCCATCCCGCGCCGCTCCTCCAAACCTGGGCTTGGACGCATCGCCCGATGT
>JAKAUF010000080.1 GCA_021827785.1 Acidobacteriota bacterium
GCCGGCTGCTGCTGTATTCCAATGTCATTGACGTCGAGGGGCTGATCGCGGTGACGTCGGTGTGGCGGCCGAAGCCGGAGCCGGAGCGGATCCGGCAGGTGGTGCGGGCGTATGGGAAGGTCCAGGGGAATTTGCGCAAGCACGAGCCGGGGTTTCCGCCGGCCGAGGCGCTGCTGGCGCGGGTGAAGCACGGCGTGGCGGAGTACGGAATGCGGGGCGTGGGGGCGGGGAAGGATTCGGCGGGATCGGAATGGATTCTGCGCAACTTGGAGAAGGACGACGCGCGGCCGCTGTGGATTACGGTTTGGGGCGGGGTGAATACGCTGGCGCAGGCGCTATACCGGCTGCGGGAGAAGCGCAGCGCGGCGGAACTGCGGCGGATGGTCGCGAAGCTGCGGGTGTATACGATCTCCGACCAGGACGACAGCGGGCCGTGGCTGCGGCGCGAGTTCCCCGAGCTTTTCTATATCGTCAGCCCGGGCGGGGATTACCGCACGGCGACCTGGCTGGGGATCACCATGGTCGTGGACGGGATGGATAACGCGACGATCAGCAACCGCTGGCTGGCGGAGAACATCCAGCAGGGACACGGGCCGCTGGGCGCGGCGTATCCGGACGTGGCGTACGGCATGGAGGGCGACACGCCGTCCTGGCTGGGGCTGATTCCGAACGGGCTGGGCGATGCGGACCATCCCAACTGGGGCGGTTGGGGCGGGCGGTACGAGCTGTACAAGCCGGAGATCGCGGTGACGGATCCCAAGACGTTTCTGCGCGGGGCGCCGATTCCGCAGGAGACGCGGCCGATCTGGACCAACGCCAGCGACGACTACACGCCGCCGGTGCGGGGCGAATACGGGCGGGCGATTCATCCCGGCAAGCGGTCGTTCCAGGGAGCGCAGGTGACGGTATGGCGGTGGCGGGACGACTTCCAAAATGATTTTGCGGCGCGGATGGATTGGACGACGAAGGCCTACCGGGAGGCGAACCATCCGCCGCGGGTCGAACTGGAGCATCCGGCGGAGATGACGGTGCGGGCGGGGGAGACGTTTCCGTTGAGCGCGCGGGCGAGCGATCCCGACGGGGACAGCCTGACGTATTACTGGTTCCAATATCCCGAGGCGGGCACCTATCCGGGGCGGGTGGAGACCGGCGCGGAAGATACGGCGCGGGTATTTGTGACCGCACCGAAGGTGGATAAGACGGAGACGATTCATTTCATTGTGCGGGTGACCGACAAGGGAACGCCGCCGCTGTCGCGATACCGGCGGGTGATCGTGACGGTAAGGCCGTGAGGGAAGGGACGAGGGACGGGCGGAAGCGCCGGGCGTGGGACGGGCAGAAGGGACGTGGCGCGACGGCGAACAGCGGAGCGTCGTGGGGTATGCTTCCGGCTTGCGTGCGGTCGCGCTGGGCGTGGCCGGGACCGTGCAGGGCGGACAGCCGAGGACGGCCATCCCACTTTCTTCGCGCGGGCGGGGCGGTGAGATTGCGCCGCCCGGGAGGGCGACGCCACGCAGGGCAGGAGCCCTACCCCACAGGGGCGCGGCCGCCTCTGGGGGCGCGGGCCGCCGGCCCGCCAGCAATGAATGCGGACGAGGCGGCAGCACCCCCGGGAGAGCGTCAATTCTGCGGGCCCGGGTTGAGGGCTGCTTCGCGGCGCGGCCGGCTGAAGCCGGCCGGCACGCAGGCTGAAGCCTGTTCCACGCGAGGGCGGACAGGCGGGGACGGCCGTCCCACTTTCTTTGCGCGGGCGGCCTACCCGGCGGACGGCGGCCAGCGGGCGGCGAGGAGGAACTCTTGGTTGCCTTCGGCGCCGAGGATGGGACTGGGAATGACTTCGCCGATCCCGGCGCCGCCGGCGGCGGCGACGGCGGCGCGGACGCGGGCGATGGCGGCTTGGCGGACGGCGTCATCGCGGACGATGCCGCCCTTGCCGACTTGGCCCTTGCCGGCTTCGAACTGGGGCTTGATGAGGATGATCATGTCGCCGCCGCGGGCGGCGAGGAGTGGGACGAGGGCGGGCAGCAGCAGCGTGACGGAGATGAAGGACACGTCCACGGCGATCAGGCTGACCGGCTCGGGGATGTCCTCGGGCCGGAGATAGCGGACGTTGCATTTTTCCCGCAGAACGACGCGCGGGTCTTGGCGCAGGCGCCAATGGAGCTGGCCGCGGCCGGTGTCCAGGGCATAGACGCGGCGGGCGCCGCGCTGCAAAAGGCAGTCGGTGAAGCCGCCGGTGGAAGCGCCGACGTCTACGCAGACGCGGCCGCGAGGGTCTATCGAGAAGGCGTCGAGGGCGGCGGCGAGCTTGCGGCCGCCGCGGCTGACGTAAGGCGAGGCGGCGGCGGCGAGCAGGCGGAGTTCGGCGGCGGCGTCCACGGTGGCGCCGGCCTTGTCGCGCTTTTGGCCGGCGACCAGGACTTGGCCGGCGAGGATGAGGGCCTGGGCTTGCTGGCGGGTTTCGGCTAGGCCGCGGGCGACCAGCAGGCGGTCAAGACGCTCTTTAT
>JAKAUF010000114.1 GCA_021827785.1 Acidobacteriota bacterium
GCAAGCCAGCCGCGGCTGCCCGTTCGACTGCGACTTCTGCTCCATCATCCAAATGCTGGGCCATGACATGCGGTACAAAACCCCGGAGCACCTCTGCGCCGAGCTGGAGACGATCTACCGCCACGATCTGGTGGGACGCTGGTACTGCCGACCAATCTTTTTCGTGGACGACAACATCTTCGGGCGTCCACGCGACCTGAAGGCCCTGCTGCGCGGCATCATCGCTCTCAACCGCCGGCATCCCCGCTTCCATGCGGTATTCGGCTCGCAGATGACGATCAATGTCTACAAAGACAAGGAGGCGCTAGGGCTGCTCCAGGAAGCTGGTTTTTACTACATCTTCATGGGCCTGGAGAGCCAGGATCCAGCGACCCTGCGGGCCTATCACAAGCTGCACAATATCGCCTTCAACTACGACGACGCGGTTGCCACCTTGCGCGCGCACGACATGGAGGTCATCGCGAGCTTCATCTTTGGCACCGACACCGACACGGAGGCTTGCTTTGAGGCGGCGTACGACTTTTTCGACCGCACCAACGTCCTGTACCCGTATTTCAACATCCTGACCCCCACGGCCAAGCAGTGGTTTCGCTTTTTGGATGAGGGGCGGCTGATCACCGCCAAGGCGAAGCTCTATGACGCCCACCACACGGTATTCGTGCCCATGCTGATGACGCCGCGGCGGCTCCAGGAAGGCTTCATCGCGCTGGTGAACCGCACCTTCGATTATGGCAACGTCGCCAAGCGGCTATTGGCGGCGCGGCCGGCGCGGCGGCAGCGGCACCGTTTGGCCCTCCCGCTGCCGCTGGAAAAGCTGACCTACGCCAAAATCTATTGGACGCTGGGGCGGATCGGCGACCAGGCCGGCCAGCGCTTTCTGGAGGCGCTGCGGCCGCACGTTTGGTCCGGCCGTATTCCCATGGCGGAGGCGCTGCTGCAAATTGATCAGCATGACTGGGCGGTGCGCAACCAGGCAACGCTGCGCGAGTGCCACTCCTTGGATGTCCCGGCATGGGGCGAGCGCGGCTCAGCCGCGGGCCGGGTGCCCACCGCCGCTGGCGCCGCCAACTAGCCACCCAACTGATGGGCGCGGGCCCCAGCCCGTTCGGCGCGTCGCCCGGAGCCGCGCCGCTTCCTGTGCTTGGGCGAGCCGCGGCTCCTTCCGCGCGCCATGGCGCGCAGTGCCGCGCCCGCTTTGCTCCCCGGGCAGAGGGCAACGGCCCGCGCAAGCGGCGGAGACGGGGCGGCGATGACGGGCGCCGCGCCGGCTGAGGCAGCGCCCGTGGGGCCATGGTGGGGGTGGCGCCGCGCGGCCGACTGGCTGGAGGGCCGGCGGGGCCGCCGCGGCAAGGGGTTCGAGGCGCGAGATGCTCCACGCAGCTAGCTGTTCAATTCGGGATAGTGAGTCCGGCGGGGGGCGGGTAGCTTGAGAGAGCAAGACGCTAGCACGGTCAGTTCCGGGGATTGGCCTGGGAGCTTGGCCTGAGAGCAAGGAGAACAGCCATGAAAACTCGCTACCTCAGTTTCCTTCTTATGATCGGCCTGGCGGCGATGTCCCCGGGCGTGGCAATGGCAGGGCCCATACTCGGCCCCGCATTATCCACGTTCGCGGTGCTGGGCGGGTCGGCGGTAACCAACACCGGGACCACCACGATCGGCGGCAACATCGGCGTATATCCCGGCACCTCCATCAGCGGAATCAGCGGCGGCGCCGCGACCGCGGAGTTGGCGCAGAGCCAGCTCTCGACCGCGATGTCGGAGCTGGCTGGGGTCACGCCCGTGACCACGCTGGCGTCCTCGGACCTGACGCTGGCGGGAACGCTGGGACCAGGCTTCTATAGCGTGCCGGCGGGAACAACGAACCTGTCCGGGGCCCTGACGCTGAATGGCGGTGGGAACGCGGACGCGGCATGGGTGTTTCTGATGCCGAGTTCCTTCATCACTTCCTCCGGTTCGTCGGTGGCGCTGACCAACACCGGCGCCGGCGCCGGGGTGTATTGGGTGGTGGGCAGCTCCGCGACGCTGGGCTCCGGCAGCACGCTTCCCGGCAATATCCTGGCGCAGGACAGCATCACGCTGGGCAGCGGCGCGACGGTTAGTTGTGGACGCGCGCTGGCCTCCAGTGGAGCGGTCACGATGGACAACAACACCGTGGAGAACACCTGCAGCGGAGCGGAAGCCGGCAGCAACGGCCTGAGCGGCGGGCTGAACGTAACCACGGATTCCGCCGGGATGCCGGTCGTCAGCCTGGCCTCGCCGCCGCCGCCGACGTCGGCGCCGGAACCACCGGCATGGCTGCTGCTCGGCAGCGGATTGCTGGCGTTGGGACTGCTGGGATCGTTGCGGCGGAAAGCGGCGGCAGTGGCGCAGCCAGCAGTATAGGCGCGGCACGCGACCGACGGGGCGGCGGGCCTGCGGCTTCGCCGTCTGGCGTTCCAGACGCGCCCCCGCGTTGCGGGGGCGCGGTGTTGCCTGGCGCGGGCCCCGGCGCGGTTGCGCCCCGGC
>JAKAUF010000163.1 GCA_021827785.1 Acidobacteriota bacterium
CGCCGGCCGCAGCGCTGGCCGGATGTCCCGGCAGCCAAGCCGCCACGACACCGCCGGCCAGGATCGCGCCGGCGATGGCGTTTTCGCCCCATAGCCACATCAGCGCCATGCCCACTCCCGCCGCCGGCCAAAACGGAGGCGCAAAACCCAAACCGGGCCCGGTCCAGCGCGCCAGCACTTCCCCCAACCAGGCCAGCGCGGTCCATGCCAATGCAGCGACGAAGAGCTTGCGACGGAGGGTCATGGCGCGCACACGCGATGCATGATCCTAGCGTTCGCGCCACGGATTCGGAACTGGCCGCCCGGCCGGTCCGATTTACTGCCCTGGCACTGGCGGCGCGCCGCCGCGCGCTCAACGGCTGGCGAGATAGAAGGTTTGTGTCACCGCTCCGTGCGGACAATATGCGGTCCAGCGGAGCGCTTGCCGATTCACCGGATCGCGTTCCTCGCCCGTGTCGCACTCCGCTTCGTGCCGCACACAGCGAAACACCCCGTTCCCCGCGTGCACGATCTCACAACCCGAGCGATCTCCCAGTACCTGCTGCGCCCGCGCCACCGCCGCCTCGATATGGGCCGGCGTCGCTACTTCCGGCGCGAAGCACTCCAATTCGGAGTCGAAATCCTCCACCAGGAAAATCGCTTGCACGGATGCCCCGTCGCCCAACTGTCCCGGAAGCAGGAATAGGACGTCGAGTCCGGCGGCGTGGGCGCGGCTCCGGATCGCTTCCCGGCATTGGGCTTCGGTCATCGCCACACCCAGTGTAGCAAGCCGCCGCCACCCAGCGGCGCCCAAGGCAGGTTCCGCCGCCATGCACCCGAACGTCAGTGCGGGATAGCGTTACGGCCGCGGGTTAGTCAGCGGCCACTTGCGCCATGCGGGCGCAGGCCAGGCGGTACTGCACTGCTTGATACGCAACCAGCCGCCGCAGCTCTTGTTGCAGCGGTCGCGCCGACCCGGCCACGCCCTGCAAGCCCCGCAAGACCATGAAATACCCTCGAACCCAAGGTTCCGTTTCCATTTCCACTGCGCCGGAAATCGTGTGCAACAGATAGGTGACCGTGCGGAAATCCTGAGCCAAGCTGTTGTTGCGCTCCAGCAACCCGCTGGCGTGCAGCCGCTCCCATTCCGCCACATCAATGCCGATCAGCCGGCCGTGGGCAAACGCGAACAGCCCGTAACCCAGCCCCAAGCAAGCAAGCGCCAATACCGCAATTGGATAAATCATCGCGTCCCCTTTTGCGCTTCACCACGTTGCACACCACACCTGCTGCACCTCACGGGCCGTTTCGGCCATGCAGCGTAAACGGTTTACTTTCCACCATTTTACCTCGCTGCATGTGCCGGAAAAGGGAAAATCTCTGCCACTTTTCCGCCGTTTTCTGCCCTCTGGGCCAGGTTAGATCAGGCTAACCCGACCGGACGGCCAGTGGCCGATGGTACGGAGGGAATCTACCGTGGTGGCGCCTGCGGCTGGCTCCTTTGCAGGCCTTGGATCTCGCCGAGCGTTCGCTTCGCGGCCACCGCGTACTTTCCATGCGGCGCTACCTGCAGGTACAACTCAATATCCCTCTTCGCCGCCTCCCACCGCCGCAAGCGAATGTACCCATTCGCGCGCAACAGGTGCGCCGCCGCAGGTCCGGCTGGAATGGTCGCTAGCGCCCGCCCCGCCGCCGCGATTGCCGCGTGCGGGTGATTTTCGTCCAACTCTAGCTGCGCCATCTCAAAGTACTCCTGCCATAGGCCCGGCTGGACCTGCACTGCGCGTTGCAGGTAAAACCCCGCGCTGCGCAGTTGGTGCTGCCGCTCATAATCGGCTCCTAGCGCGGTCAACGCCATCGCGTTATTCGGATTCGCCGCCACCGCAGCGCGCAGATCTTGTTCCGCCAACCGGAATTGTCCCTGCTCCATCCACAGCACGCCCCGAAACATCCGCGCCTGACCCCAATGCGGAGCCGCCGCCACCGCTTTGCTGCCCAGCCGCATGGCCTGCCTCATCCGATGACGCCGCAATGCGGCGCGGGCTTGTCGCAGAGACTTCTTGGCCGCCTTGGGTGCGGCCAAATCGTTCATGGAAACGACGTCCCCGGCCGGATTGGCCGCCGGTTTCGCCCCCCGACGCATGCCCACGTGCGTGCGCACGATGGTGATCACTCCCGGGTTATTGGCGGCAAAGTCGCTCTCAAAAGCCTGGCCACGATAGCTGCCGCGCAAGCGGTACATGCCCGGTGGAATGCCCTGGAACGTAAACGATCCCCCCCCATCGGTCACTGCCGTGCCCATGGGCTGACCCGACCAGCTCTCCAACTCCACGTTGGCATACGGCAGCGGGGCCCCCGCATCGTCCTCCAATTCGCCCTGCACCGAAGTCGTTGCGTTCGGCATTTGCGCTGCTAACGGCCGTGCGCACGCGCAGCCAGCGGTCAGAATGGCCATCATGACCCATGCTCCCCAACCAACTTTCGGCATCGTTGCGCCCCCTCCTTGCGCGCGCGGATGACGATCCTCGCGCGTTTCGCAGTTGCGATGCCTCGGCCTTTGCTGGCGTCCACCAAAATTCCATGTTTTGGAAATTGCGCAGGTTTTTCCTTCCACAAATCGAATGGCGCCTCGAACCATCCGAATTCCGAGCCGCAATCAACCCCACGGTTTCCCATCACCGACCGTCGTAGGGGCGCAGGCTTTAGGCGAAAGTGGGGCGGCCCTTTAGTCGCACTCCGCCAGGTAGCTCTCCAATTGTTGTGCGCGATGCTCACCGCTGTGCTCCTGCAAGACCCGCTGCCGCCCGGCAGCGCCGACACGGGCAGCTTCGGCGTCGCCGGTATCGGCCAGCAGCGAAATCATTTCCTCCGTGCCGTCGGCCAAGAATATTTCCTGGCCCGGTCGAAAGAACGCCGCTAGACCCGGCCACGGATCCGTCACGATGGGTGCTCCGCATGCGGCCGCCTCGAAGAGTCGAATGCTCGGCGAATATCCCCAGGCCACCATCGCCTGGCGCGTAAGGTTCATGCAAAACCGGCAGGCGCGGTAAAACTCCGCGTGCTCGCCTGGGCCCAGATGTTCTTTCCGCACCACGTTGGCCGGCCAGGTCTGGGGCGGATACATGGGACCCGCCACGGCAAACCGCAAGCCGGGCAACCGGCGCGCCGGCGCCAGCACCAATCGCTCCAATTTCCCCTGCCGGTCCGCGGCATAGGTTCCCATGTACCCCAACTCCCATTGCCGTTCCGCCGCACCCGGACAATAGAGTTCCGGATCGCAGGAGCAATGCAAGGCGCGGGCGCGGCGCGCGCCCCAATGCCGCTCCAAATGGCTCAGCATCGGTCCCGCCGTGAAACTGAGGTACAGATCCACGCAAGGAATCTGTTCCACGCGCAAATAGGCACAGCCTCGGTGCTGCAAATATTCCAGCGTCACGGGCGTGTCAATGTCGTAAAACGCTACCACCGGCCCATCCGCCTGCCGCCGTTGCAGCAAATCGTCCAAGATCACCGCGCCGTCGGGACAGTAGCTGCCGACCAGCGCCGCCTGGCTGCGCTCCACCGCCCTCAGCGCCGCGGTTCGCACCTCATCCCATTGCCGGTACATGCGAATCTCCGCGAACTCGCAGGTGCTCCAATCGCGATTTGCGGCGTACCAAGGAGCATTACGCTCGTAGAACAGCACCCGCCAGCCCCGCCGGTGCAATCCCGCCAGCAAACTCCGGTAGGTAGTGGCATGCCCATTGCCCCAGGACGACGTGATGGTTAAGCCGAACACGACCAATTGCTTCATGGCGCGCCTCGGCTCTCCACCTCGGTCGCGGCGCGCAGGATCGCGTCCACGGCCTGGGCGCGGCGATCGTAGGTGTGTTCCGCCAGGGCCCGTGCACGCGCCCGGGCGCCGATCGCCGCAGCTTGCTCGGCGCTCAGCGACCGGATGTACGCTTCGACCTGCTTGCCATCCTCCGCCGGCAAAATTTCTTCCCCCGGCGCGAAAAACGCCTCCATCCCCGCCCATGCATCGCTCACGACGCAGGCCCCGGCGGCCGCCGCCTCGAAGATGCGGGTCGGCGGCGAATACCCGCATTCCGCCATGCTGGCCCGGTTGATGTTCAGCACGATCCGGGCGGAGCTGTTGATAGCGTTGTGCCAGCGGCTGGGCGCATGCCCGGCATATTGCACGTTGGCGGGCAACGCGCGTTCTTGCCATCCCGCGCCGGCGAGCAGAAAGGCTAGATCGGGCATGCGGCCCGCGGGCTGGAAGAAGAATTCCTCCACCCGCGCCTCGCGGTCAGGCAGCCGATGGCCGACAAAACCCGCGGCGCAGGCGAACTCCCGCGCCGGCGCCACCGGATGGTGCGTCGCGGGATCAAATCCGTTGTAAATCGGATGACAACAACGCGCGCCGTAGCGCCGAAAGCCCTCCACAACGGCTTCGCCGCCGCCATAGGTGAAGACCAAATCAAAGGCGGAAAGCAGAGAGCGCAAAGGGTGCCGATCCTGGGCCCCCATCTCCGCCAGCGTGGCCGGGGCGTCCACATCCCAATACGCCGCCCGCGCCCGGCCCAACCCCGCCGCCCGCACCACTCCCGCCGCCACGTAGTCGTCGTCGGCGCCGATGCCGCTATGCTTGACCAGCAACTCCGCGTCGGCCGCCTCTTCCAATAACGCATCCAACTCGCGGCGGCCCCGGTAGATGCGGACATCGGCATAGTTGTAGTTCTCCTCCTCGTCCCGGTGTTCCTGGCGTCCGTAGATATCGGGCTCGGCAAACGTAATCCGGTGCCCGAGGGCGTGCAGGCTCTGGTAAATGCCGCGGTAATAGGTCGCCGCGCCGTTCCAATAGCAGGACACCAGGCTGGAGCCAAAGACGAAGATCTTCATCGCGCCACCCCTTCCCGCGCCGCACCGCCCGCCATCGCACCGTGCGCGACGCCATTTCCCGTGGCCCCGGCGATCTCCGCCACGATCGCCTCCAGTTCCCGCGCCCGGTGGGCGCAGGTATGGCGCTGCACAATGCGCGCTCGCCCCTGATTTCCCAATCGCCGCGCCGTCCCGGTGTCGCGGTTCAATTCCGCGATCATTGCCGTGCATTCACCACCGTTTTTGGCCAGCACGTAGTCCGTGCCCACCTGAAACAGACCTTCCTCGTCGCTCCATGGCGCCGTTATCAGAGCAGCGCCGCAAGCCAGAGCTTCAAAAACGCGAATCGTCGGAATGCCCGGCAATGCTCCGGCATACGGCGCTCGAGGAATGTGTAACGCCACGGCGCAGGCGCGGTACGCCGCCGCGGCACGCAAATTGGGCAGATAGCCGTGAAACCCGATGCCCCGGGCGCGCAACTCCGCCAGCCCCCGCGGCGGATACCGCACGCCATGAACCGCAAAGCGTATTCCCGGCAGCCGCTGCGCCGGCTGCAACAAATACTCTTGCAGCGCCCCCGTTCGTTCCTCATCGCCCCAGTTGCCGATCCAAAGAACGCCTTCTCGCTTGCCCGTCCGCGCTCCGGGCGCAAACACCTCCACATCGGCCGCCTCGTGCAGCGTAAACGCCCGCACGCCCCACCGCCGCTCGTACAATCGCCGCAACGACTCGCCAAACGCCAGCACGCCATCCAAATCCTTCAGCGGCAAAGCGGCCAGCCTGTCCGGATCGGTTTGTCCGCGGTGATGGGTGTCGTGCAACAGCAGCACGAATCCATGGCGCCGCCGCAGCTTCGCCAGGGAGTGGAACAACGCCGGGCGATTCCATTCGTGCACAATCACCACTTCCGCGCCCTGCACCGCGGTTGGCAGCCAAACCTCCCCTGCCGGCCCCAGCGGATAGAATTCAACCTCCAACTCCGGGTAGGTGGCGCGGAATTCGGCGATCGTGGCCATGGCCGCGAGCGGCTCTTCGCGCACCAAATTGGCCAAGGACCAATCTCCCCACGGGCCCGGCAGCGCCTCGTACAACTTCAAGCGGTGTCCGCGCCGCACCAGCGCGCGGGCCCATCCGCGCAAAAAATGCGCGTTCCCATGATTCCAGTCGGCCAGCCAAGAATGGGCAAAAATCCGAATGTCCACGGCGTTCACGCTCGCGCTCCGGCGCGCGCATTCCCCATCACGCGGGCATAGGCGGCCAGGTAGCGCCGCACCATCAACTCCCGCCCGTAGCGCTCCCGGGCGCGGCGCGCCGCCGCCCTGGCCAACCGTTGCCGCCGGCTGGGCTGGGCCGCCAATTGCTGCAATTCCCTCCCCAGCGCCACGGCGTCATCGCGGGCAAAATAGGCCGCCGCATCGCCCCAGACCTCCCGTAAAGATGGAATGTCATTCAGCAGCAGCGCGCAGCCGTGCCGCGCCGCTTCCAGCGCCCCTAGGCCGAACGGCTCATAGCGGCTGGGCACGATAAACACCTCCGCCCCGGCGAGCAGCCGTTGCATGTCGGGCGGCGCCAAATTCCCCACCCATTGCACCCCTGGCGGCGCGGGCCCCCAGTCCGCTCGCGCCGCCGCGCCATTTCCCGGGGCTTCCCGTGGCCCGGCGATGCGCACCGGCAGCGCCCAGCCGGAACGCCACAATATCCGCAATTGCTTCCCCTCATCCCACAACCGCCCCGCCGCGGCGGCATAACCACGCTTTTTTGCGCCGCCCCACTCGCCGCCCATGCCGTTCGGAATGACCGCTAATTCCCCGCCAGAGCTGCCGTTGTTGTGGAAGCTGGCGCGCAACCCATCCCGTGCCGCCGCCGTGGGGGTCACCACCAAGCTCGCCGCCGCCAGCCCCGCTCGCGCCATGCCTTCATAAAACGCCGTGAACCGCGTGCACGGGGGAGCGCACCCTTGCACCGCCCGCCACCAGCTCACCACGTCGCTATGAACCGCCAATAGGCAGGCCGCCGGCGCGCGTGCAGCCGCGGCGGCAAACTGGTTGGCGTGCAGCACGTCGGGGCGCAGCGCCTGCACCAGCTCCCGCAGCCGTTGCTGCCCGGCCGCGACCTCCTCCTCGGCTCCCGCCATCCACTCCAATCCTCCGCCCCCATGCCACACGGTCACGCCGCAGGCTTCCGCCCATGCGCTCCCCTGCCCCCCTGCCCAGGGTCCAAATACCGCCACCGTTACCCGCCAACCACGGTGCCGCAGTCCGACCGCCAACTCGCGCGTATGCGTCCAGACGCCACCCACGGCGTCGGAGGTGATCACGATGTGGGGGCTAGCTTCGTGGTCGCCCATGGGAAACCCACTCTCGGCGGCCTCACCCGCCCAGGCCAAACGCGCGCAGCTCCTCCCTCGCGGTCTGCACCGGCCGTACCTCCGGCTGCCTTTCCAGCCATTCCGCCAACTCCCCCAGCCCCTGCCGCCGCGGCACCTCTGCGCGAAATCCCAATTGCCCCGCCGCCGCGGCGGTATCGGCCAGGCAATGCCGCACATCCCCGATGCGGAATGCTCCGCCCCGGTCCTTGCGCAGCGGGCGCCCTACGGTCGCCGCCAATTCCTCGGCCAGTGCGGCAATCGTGACCGGCTCGCCGGAGGCGATGTTGAACGTCCCGCTGATGCCGGATTGCAGCGCCAAATGGCAGGCGCGCGCCGCATCCCGCACGTTGATGAAGTCCCGCTGCTGCCGGCCGTCTTCAAAGATCGGCACCGGTTCCCCCGCCCGCAGCCGGGCGCTAAACAGCGCCGCCACCCCGGTATACGGATTGCCCAGCGCCTGGCCCGGCCCATAGACATTGAAGAATCGCAGCGCCACCGCCGGGACGCCATACGCTTGGCCGAAACAGCGCACCATCTGCTCCTGCGCCAATTTGCTGATCGCATAGATCGAACGTGGATCCGCAGCTTTGTCTTCCCGCGTCGGCGCTGGTTCGGTCGCGACGCCGCAATGGGGACATTTCGGCTCCCAATCGCCGTGCTCCAACTGCTCTCTTTTGCGCGCCGCCACCGTCACCGGACCGCAGGCCGGGCAATGCCCGGCTCCCTCTCCATACACCGACATCGAACTCGCCACCACCAGCCGCCGTACCCGAACGCCCGGCTCACGCCCGCGCCTCCCCCCCTTCCCCGCCACGCGTTGCGCGGGCAGCAAGGCCTGAAGTAACGCCGCCGTCCCTTGCATATTGACCGCCGCGTAATCGGCAATGCGGTACATGCTTTGGCCCACGCCGACGGCCGCCGCTAAATGGACGACGCCCTGGACGTCGCGGAGCGCGCGCCGCAGCACCTCTGGCGACCGGACGTCGCCCACCATCACCTCCGCTCCCGCCCGCTCCAGCCATGCACCTCGGGGTTCGCGTACCGAGCAGCCGCCTTCTCCGTGCACCTGCGGGACAAACGCGTCCACCACGCGCACCGCGTAGCCTGCCGCCACCAGGCGCTCGGCCAAGTGGCTGCCAATGAATCCCGCGCCGCCGGTAATTAAGATCCGTTCCACAGCCGCCGCTCCGCTCGCCGCTTGGCTCCGCACGTGGTCACGCCACCCCGCTTCGCGCTGGGCAACCCGCCGCGGCGCCGGTTTTCTGCTGGTCCCGTGTTTGCGCCGGCCCGTAGCGTTCCGCAACCCACGCGGCAAACACCGCGAACTCTTCGCTACTTCGCGGGGGGCTGGCGTAGTGCGCCTCCAGGCCCAGATGCGCGGGCGTGTAACACAACGTCAGCGTGACCTCAAACTCCGCCAAAGCCGCCATTTGCCGGTCAAACCACCTCACCGCTCCAGGCCGGAACCAATCGGCCCAACTCATCCCCGTACGCAACCGGCGCACCCCTAAACGGCGCAACCATTGCACCGCCATCTCTAGGCGATGGTCCTCGAAATGAAACCACTGGCAGATCCCCATCTCGGCCGGAAAGTGGTCCACCGCCGGTTTCGCCTTTCCTTCGGCGCTCAGCAGCCCCATGTAGTAGTGCCGGTAATACGCGCTGCCCTCGCTCTCCTTGTGACGCGTCGTGGCCACCCACGCCGGTGGCAGGTCCAGGAGGCTGTACCAGTACACCCGCTCCGGTTGTCCCTTGCGGTGGAGCAGCAGCCGTGCCGTGGTTTCCAGCCCAAAGATCTGGATTTCATCGGCGCCGAAGCTGGAGGCGCCAACCTCGGTGGCCCAGATTGCCTTCTCCGTTTCCGCCGCGACCTCGTCCACTTTCCGCGGCCAGTCGTGAATGCGCCAGTGGTTCCAATCCAGCGGAAATCCATGAATGCCGATCACGTCCACCGCGGCCAGCACGCCTTCCGCGTCCAGCAATCGGACGAACTCGGCGTCAATCGGCGAAATGCCGCCGGCCACGATGGTCAGCTCGGGCGCCTGCCGCCGTACCGCCGCCGCCGCCTGCCGCACCATGGCGGCATAGCGCCGCCAGCCTGCGTCCAAATGGAAGTTCCAGTGCGATAGGTTGTTGGGCTCGTTCCACAGCATCAGCGCTTCTAACACGCCGCCTCTTCCTTTCCCGCGGGGTTCCCGTTCGGCGGCCGGGTCGGCCCGGCCACTGCCACCAGATGCGCCTGCTCGGCCCCAAGTTGGGTGACCAACGCCGGACCCTGAGCCCAAAGGCCGCAAGGACAACGACGATTTTTTCGATTCCTTCCATGCGAAGTTTGAATCCCGAGTCGCGTCATCACTCCAGCCCCGGCCGCGGTAGCCGCTATAATTGAAGGTTCTATGGCTACCGCCGACCTCGACGTGCGCCGCGGCGCTCCCGCCCCCAAGGACCGCTTGGTCAATGACTTCAGTCTGCAAGTCGCGACTGTGAATGGTTCCGGCAGTCAGTCCTCCAACCTCGTCCTGCTCCGCACCATCTTTCAGATGGGTATTCCCGTCTCCGGCAAGAACCTATTCCCTTCCAACATTGCCGGCCTGCCCACCTGGTACACCATCCGCGCGAACAAGAATCACTACGTTGGCCGGAAAAAGGAGGTGGACTTCCTCGTCGCCCTGAACGCGGAGACCGCGCGCGACGATGTCGCCGCTCTCGAGCCGGGCGCTGCCGTCTTATATGACGAACCGCTCCGCCTCGACGCGCTCCGCTCCGACCTGGTTTTCTACGCGGTTCCTTTTGATCGCCTGGTCGCCGCCGTCTGCCCGGAAGCCAAGCTGCGCAAGCTAGTCCGCAACATGATTTATGACGGCGTGCTGGCTCATCTGCTGCACCTGGACCTCGCGCAGTTGGAAACCGCCCTGCGGCGCCACTTCCGCAAAAAGCCGAAAGCCGCCGATCTCAACTGGGCCGCCGTTCAGGCCGGCTACGAATACGCCAGCCAGCATCTGCCCAAGCGGGACCGCTGCTGGCTGGAGCCGATGCAGGAGAATGCCGGCAAGATCATCATCGAAGGCAATGCCGCGGCGGCGCTGGGCTGCCTGTTCGCCGGCGTCACCGTCGTCGGCTGGTATCCCATCACGCCGTCCAGTTCGCTCTGTGAATACCTGATTTCCTATCTCCGCGCCTACCGCTTGGACCCCGCGACCGGCCAAGCCACCTTCGCCGTTGTGCAAGCCGAGGATGAGTTGGCCTCCGCCGGCATCGTCCTGGGAGCGGGATGGATGGGCGCGCGCTCCATGACCAGTACCTCCGGCCCAGGCATCAGTTTGATGTCGGAGTTCATTGGCCTTGGGTACTACGCGGAAATCCCCGGCGTCTTTTTCGACGTGCAGCGGGTTGGCCCGTCCACCGGCATGCCCACCCGCACCGCCCAGGGTGATGTCGCCTTCGCCGCCAACCTCGGCCACGGCGATGCCCGCCATATCGTGCTGCTGCCGGGAACCGCGGGCGAATGCTACACCCTCGCGCTCGCCGCCTTCGACTTGGCGGAGGAGTTCCAAACTCCCGTCTTCGTCCTGAGTGACCTGGACCTGGCGATGAACCATTGGATCGCCGACCCTCTTCCCTATCCAGACGCGCCCCTGCGCCGCGGCAAGGTGCTGGACGCCGCCGGCTTGGAGCGCATCGGCGAGTTTGCCCGTTACCGCGACGTGGATGGCGACGGCATTCCGTATCGCACTCTGCCCGGAACCGACCACCCGGCGGCGCCCTATTTCACCCGCGGCAGCGGCCATAATGATCGCGCCCTCTACAGCGAAAAACCCCAGGAATACGTCGCCAACATGGACCGGCTGGGGCGGAAATTCGATACCGCGCGGGCCCGCGTGCCCGCGCCCGTGCTGGAGCGGGATGGTGCCGGCGAAGTCGGCGTTATCGCTTTCGGCTCTAGCCACTTTGCCACCCTGGAGTCATTGGATCAGCTCGCCCGCGAATCCGGCCTGCACGCCGCCTACCTCCGCTTGCGCGCCTTCCCGTTTAATCAACAGTTGCGCGACTTCGTCGCCCGCCATCGCCGGGTGTATGTCGTGGAGCAGAACCGCGATGCGCAAATGTTGGATCTCATCCGCCTCGAACTGGCCGCCAACCCCGGCGGGCCCGCGGACCTGGTCTCCCGCCTCCGTTCCGTCCGCCATTACAACGGCTTGCCGGTGGATGCGCGGTCGCTGACCGACGAAATCCTGCGCCAGGAGGCCCAAGCCTAAGCCATGCCCGACCGTCTCAACCATATCGGCCTCGCCCCCGCCGACTACCGCGGCGCCAAGACCACCCTCTGCGCCGGCTGCGGCCACAATGCCATCAGTGAGCGCATCATTGACGCCTGCTTCGAGCTGGGGTTGCAGCCCCATCGCGTCGTGAAGCTCAGCGGCATCGGCTGCTCCAGCAAAAGTCCCGCCTATTTCCTCAGCCGGTCATTCGGCTTCAATTCCGTTCACGGGCGCATGCCCAGCGTGGCCACCGGCGCCTTGTTGGCCAACCGCACCCTGCGCGCCATCGGCGTCAGCGGTGACGGCGATACCGCCTCGATCGGCATCGGCCAGTTCATCCACCTGATGCGGCGCAATCTGCCGCTGGTCTACATCGTCGAGGACAACGGCGTCTATGGCCTCACCAAGGGCCAATTCTCCGCCACCGCCGACGAGGGCCAGAAGCTCAAATCCGGCGTCGTAAATCAGTTCCCCGCCCTCGACCTCTGCGCCATGGCGATTGAGTCCGGCGCCACGTTCGTCGCCCGCTCGTTTTCCGGTGACAAGCGCCAGCTCACCCAGGTGCTCAAGGCGGCCCTCTCGCACCAGGGCGTCGCCATGCTGGACATCATTTCGCCTTGCGTCACGTTCAATGACCAGCCGGAGAGCACCAAAAGCTACCAGTACGTCAAACAGCATGAATCTCCGGTCCATGAAGTGGATTTCATCCCCTACTTCAACGACATCACGGTGGACTATGAACCCGGCGCCGTCACCGACGTGCGCCTCCATGACGGCTCGCACCTCCGGCTGCGCAAACTCGACCGGGATTACGACCCCACCGATCGCCGCTCCGCCTTGGGCCTGCTCTCCAACGCGCACGGCGGCGAAGAAGTCCTCACCGGGGTGTTTTACCTGGCGCCGGAAAAGCCGGATTTTCTCGCCAGCCTCAATCTCGTCCCCGAACCGCTCGCGACGCTCCCGGACGACCGTGTGCGCCCGCCGCAATCGGTTCTCGAGCGCATCAACGCGTCCTTGGCCTAGGCGAACAGCGGTCGCTTGCCGCGCGCGGCTCCGCCGGTTCCGCGGCGCCCGTTGCGCCTGCCCCTCGCTTGCTGGCTCGGTCAAACTACCGGCATGAGTGCGCGTCTCGCCTCCAAGCATTGCTTGGCGCGGGCCCCAGCGCAGCTGCCCATGGCCTGCCCCCAGTTACTGGTCCAGGGATGCGTATGACTGTACCTCCGTTTCGATTGGTTTTGTGCGGGCGGTGAGGTCTGGGCCGGGC
>JAKAUF010000364.1:0-5817 GCA_021827785.1 Acidobacteriota bacterium
AAACCGCGCTCATGACCGTGCTGCGCGACCGCGCCCATGTGCAGAATTACCTCGCCCAGCAGTTGCTCGCCGCCGCCAAGCAGCAGCCCTAAGCCGGCGCTTTCCGAGGGGCAGCCCTCCCGGTTGCCGTTGGCCTCTTGCGCAGCGGGAGTCGGACATCGGCCTGCCTTCACCTGCCGCCCGTAACCGTGGGATAGCCGTCCCGACTGGGCGAAATCGCCGGCGCCCGGCGTGGAATAGGCTTCAGCCTGTGTGCCGCGGGCTTTAGCCCGCAGCCGACCCCATTCCTCAGCCGCATGGCGATCACTGGCGAAGCGCCTGTACCTCGGAACCGGCCCGCTCGGCGGGCATTAGACACCCATCCCGGCTGCCGGCCGGCCCTCAAAACCGGCTCTTTGGCGCAGTGCGCTCCCCGCGCCCGCGGCGTAAACTAAGTTCATGGGGGCGGTGAAGGACAGTTGGCGCCAGGTGCGGCGCGTCCAGCCCGGCAAAATCGCCAAAGCCGCGCGGCAGCCGTTCACGCTGTTGTTGGTGGCGGCCAACCAACGCGAGCACGAAGCCCTGGCCCGCTATCTCGCCCCGGAGACCATGCCTCCGGCCGAGCGTGAAGAAGCCCTGCGCCGCCTGGAATTGGTTTTGGCCGGCGACTCGGGCTTGGCGGCGGCGCGGCGGCGTGCAAACGCCGCCATCGCCACGCCCGCCGCCCGCGCCCAGGGCTGCGACTGGGCTGTGGTGCTGGATGTCGCATCCCCCCGCCGCGGCGCCGAGGAGTTGCTCCGCCGTCACGGCCATTTGCTCCTCGCCCTCGGCCGCCATTTCCCGCCGCTGCGCCCCGTGGCCGCGCGCGGCTTGATTCAATCCACCGCCATGCGCAACGCCGCGGTGGCGGCCCTGACCGCCATCCCGGAGGTGGTGCCCACGCCGCTCGGCGTGGCCTGGGCTGTCGGCGAGTTCGCTTCGGATTCCGTCCTGCTCACCGCCAATCAAGTGCGCTTGGCCATGGAATTGGCCGCGCTGTATGGCCGGCCCGTAAGCTGGGGCGCGCAATCCCCGGCTATTTTGGCCATCATCGGCGGCGCCTTTGGCTGGCGCGCCATGGCCCGCGGCGCCGTCGCCCTCATCCCCGCCGGCGTCGGGTTAGCCGCCAAAAGCAGCATCGCCTACGGCGGCACTCTCACCGTCGGCCGCTGGCTCTGGCGCCGCCAGCGCCGGCCCCGCGGCGCCGTCTCCGCCCCCGGCCAGCGCGTAGTGCTGGAGCATCAGCCTCAGGGCGGTTGGCGCCCCCGCGAGCTGCGCCAGCTTGCCGCCACCCGCCACGCCAGTTGACGCGTCTCCCTTCCCGCCGCGAAGACTGGACCGTCGCGCCGGCCGTGATTCGCCCGCGGTGAAGCCGGGAGCTGACCGCTCGCCGGGGGCGCAGCCCCGCCGATCAATCGTGTACGCGGTTGCGTGTACGCGGCTGCCGCCCTGGGGCACGGGCGGCCTCGCCCGCCACGCGGACTGCCGCGCCGGCCCTCGGCGGGCCCATTCCGCCGCGGTTAGATCCGCTGCCCGTGGCTCGTTCCGCCGCCGGCCGCCGCCGGCTCGGGGGGC
This sequence comes from Acidobacteriota bacterium, assembly GCA_021827785.1. Lineage (GTDB taxonomy): Bacteria > Acidobacteriota > Terriglobia > Terriglobales > SCQP01 > JAKAUF01. The sequence goes on from JAKAUF010000364.1 coordinate 1,594, forward strand.
CGCTTTTGCAGCTTCGGGTGGTGCGGGTCGTGGTGCGCCGCTCCGCCCATTGCCTTCCCCAAATTGCCTAATGCGCCCAGCGCCCCAAGCGACGCCAGGCCATCCGGCAGCGGCCCAACGATATTCACGATCGACAGCTTGGTGGGCTTGGCGTCCAGAATCGCCAGCGCCGTGATGACGCCTTCATCGTTGTGCCGCACCGCGATCCACGCCTGCTCGTTGGCGCTGCTATGCCGCACGATGGTTTGCCATCCCGGCGCCGCCAGTTGCGCCATGATGGCGTGCAGATCCCGTTGCGAATATTCCCCCGGCTTGGCGAACTTCAGTTCGCGGATGTAAATGCCCTTCAGGTGCGCCAGCACCGCGTCCGCTTGCGCGTTGCCCGTGTGGCCCATTCCCGAGTTGCCGGCCATCGAGCGCAGCATGGACCCGCTCAGCGTCACCACGTTGGACTTCACCGCCCGTTTGGCGAGGTGGTCCAGGTTCAGCCGCAGCCGCCCGGATTGCGCCGCCAGCGGCAGCGCAAACAGACATGCGATTGCCAGCGCCGCCATGGCATGCACGGTGGCGCGGAGGGAAACAGAAGAGTTGACTGGCTTCATAGTTGGTTCCTTCCAGGGGAATGGGGCGTATTCTGCATGGCACGGCGCACGGCGGCGCCGGTGATCTCCGTGAGTTCGCGCTGCGTTACGGCCACGGCATAGCGCAGTTCGCGCACCCGCGCCTGTCGCGCCGCATTCCGCGGGCTTGCGCCGCGTTCCGCGGCGGCGTAACGGGCGGCGGGTTCGGCGCCGCCGCGGTGTTCGAAGCGCCGCAGTCCCACGCCGGCCAGCAAAATCGCCGCCGCCGCCGGCGCCAGCCACCAGCGCCAGCCGCCTCGCCGCGGCTGCCGTTGCGGCGCCGCCGCCGCCGCGCGCACCGCCCGCGCCGCCGTGCGCTGGGCGAAATCCGCCGGCAAATCCGGCGTCGTTCCGGCGTCCAGCGCCGCGCGGATCGCGGCTTCCAGTTTCGGATCCGATGGGGTCATGAGCGTGCTCCTTGCGCGGCCTTCCGCCACTGCCGCCGCAAACGCGCCAAGCTCCGCCGCAAATGGCTCCGTACCGTTGCCGCCGGCATGGCCAATGCCGCGGCGATCTCCTCGATGCCCAGTTCCTGCTGGTAGCGCAGCAACAGCACCATCCGCGGCTGCGCCGGCACTTGCGCCAGCAGCCGCCGTAACCGCGCTTTTTGCCACGGGTCGCCCATGCCCGCCGGACCGGCGCTATCGGGCGCGGTGAGTTCCGCGGGAAGCGGCTCCGGCGTTCGCCGTCTCCGGCGGTCCAGACACTTCCGGCTGGCGACCTGCCGTAGCCAATTCACCAGGTGCTGCGGCGACGCGATCTCGTCCCGGTGGGCGTACAAGCTCAAAAACACGTCTTGCGCCACATCCTCCGCCGCTGCGTAGTCGTGCAGAAAGTGCCAGGCGATGGCATGCACCATGTCCTGATGCTTTCGCACCACCGCCGCAAAGCCCTGTTCATCGCCCGGAACCGCCGGACCGTCCGCGTCTTGCATGGCCGCCGCGGCGGCGGGAACCGACGGAGCCGCCTCGCGGCCGGTTGGCGATGCCCCGAGCGCGAGCGGCTCCGCTTCACCGGCCGTCGCAGCCCAGCCCCCGCGCCCCTGGGTTCCCTCCGGGGCGCCTGACCACCCCGGGGCAGGTCCGGCCGGAGCGTCACGGAGCAATTCCCGGGCGCGCCCCAATGCCGGGCGGCCGAACCGCAGCACTCCGCAGGAAGCTTCCATACCCCTATATACGCTCCACCTCGGGGCGTCGAACGCGCCGATTTTGCAGCAGCTTGCAGACGCCCGAAACGCGGGGGGCGTCCGTTTGCCGTCAAATCCCGGCCGCAGCCCCGCAACACGGGGCGCCCAAGCATGGCGCCTGGAGGCGGATGGTCGCGGCGGAATCCCGCGCGGGTCCGGCTTCGGCGGCTGAGCCGCTTGCCGGCGCGGGGGCATGGCGGCCCCCCTCCCACACCGCCCCGCCGGGCCCTTACCGGCTGCTCGGCACCACCGGCAGGGAAATATACGACGCCTCGCCCGGCCCGTAGTAGATGTGCTGCCACGCGGTGCGAAAATCCTGCCGCCGCGCCAAAAAGATATTGGGCACGTAGGTCTGCGGATTGCGGTCAATCAGCGGAAACCACGTGCTCTGCACCTGCACCATGATGCGATGTCCCGGCAGAAAGGCGTGGTCGTTGGTATGCAGGTCAATCACGTACCGCGTGACCTTGCCCGGCGTGATCGGCCGCGGATGGCTGTAGCTGTGCCGGAAGCGCCCGCGGAACACCTCGTCGGCGATGATCAGTTCATAGCCGCTCATCTTCGGCTGCGGCCGGTAGTTCTGCGGATAGACGTCAATCAGCTTGACGATCCAGTCGCTGTCGCTGCCGGTGGTCGCGGCGAACAAGTGCGCGACAATGTCACCCGCGATCGCCACCGTGTGATGCAGCGTCGCGCTTTCATAGCTCAGCACGTCCGGCCGGTGGTTGACGAAGCGCTGGTCCTGCACCAGCCACACCGGCCATTCCGGTCCCGGATAGGTGGGCCGCACCGGCCGGGGCCGGTAGGGAACCGGATTGTTGGGTTCGGAGATGTAGGCGTTGGAGCCGCGCCGCGCCGCCGGCTGGAACCCGAGCCGCAGCCCGGGGCGGAAATATAGCCGCCGCGCCCGCGCCCGTCGCGGCGGCCACGCCGCATAGCGCTGCCAGACGTTGCTGCCGGTCTGGAAGACGAGCGCCTTGGGTTCGTTCAGCCGCCCCTTTTGGTGCAGCCAGTACCGGAACCACCGCGCCTGCACGTTTTTGCGGAAATAGATGCTGGTGTCGCTGCCGAACCGCACCGGCCCGAGATGATTGCCCGTTCCGTGCGACCAGCCGCCGTGATTCCACGGCCCGGCGACAAAATAGTTGCGCCCGTGCCGGTCGTGCCGCTGCAGCAATTTGTAAATCGTCTGCGGCCCGTAGAAATCCTCCTGGTCATACCATCCCGCCACGTTCAGCATCGGCACCGTCACCCGCGTCAGGTAGGGCGCGAACGCCATCTTCTTCCAGAACGCGTCGTAGTTCGGATGGTTGACGAAGTGGTTCCAGGTCGGCAGCCGGCCATGAAAGATCATCCGGTTGACGTTGGCCAGCGGGCCCAGCCGCAAATACCATTCGTAGGTGTCGTAGCGATTGAAATGGAAGTGGAAGTTGGTTTTTCCCGTCTCCATCATGGCCGCGTATTCGAAGCCGTAGCTGAGCCGGAAGGCGCCGTTGTGATGGAAATCGTCGCCCAGAAACTGGTCCTCCGGCGAGGCTTGCTCGCTCACCGCCTTCAGCGCCGGATGTGGATCCAGCATCGCCATCGTCGTCAGCCAGCCGCCGTAGGAGATGCCCGCCATGCCCACCCGGCCGTTGTTGTCGCCCACGTGGCGCAGCAGCCAGGCGATGGTGTCGTAGGTGTCGGTGGCCTCATCCACCTGTCCGGGAACCATATCCGCCGCCGTGCAGCGATGCGCCCGGAAGCAGGGCCGTGGCGGCCGGTTCATGATGAATTTGCCCTGCGAGCGATAGCGCCCGCGAATGTCCTGGAAGACGAAGATGTAGCCGTCGGGCATCATCGCCCGGTACAGGTTCAGCAGCGGGGTAAATCCCTGGGCGTCATCGTGCAGCCCATAGGGCGTGCGCGTCAGCAGGATCGGCCACGGGCCGCCCGCGCGGCGGGGAATGTAAATCTCCGTGTGCAGGCGCACCCCATCCCGCATCGGGATCATCGCCGTCACCTTGCGGAAAATGGCCGGGTAGGCAGCGGGCTGGGGCAGGCCGGTCGCCGCGGCGGCGGCGCAGAGCGCCAATGCCGCGGCCAAAACGACGAACGTTCGTTTCATCGCTCCGCATTGTAGCAGTGCGCCGCAAACCGGCCCATTCCCGCCGTCTGATACGCGGGGCTCGGACCCGCCTCTAGGGAACGCAGGACTTCCCGCCGTAGGCGGCCCTGGGACCCTCGCCTGGCAATCGTGCGATGCAATGCCGGCGACGCAGCCGCAGACACGGCGGGGAAATCGTGGGCGAACTCAGAATGTGCAAGTGACATTTTCGGCGCTGAAAACAAAGCACTTGCGCCAGAAACACCGCCAAAATGTCGCATGGTTTCGCCGCGCCAGCCCAGCCCGCTTCCGCGCCTTGCGCCGCACCCACC
>JAKAUF010000364.1:5827-12642 GCA_021827785.1 Acidobacteriota bacterium
GGCGGCTCCGCACTTTTGCTTCTGCGCAGGGCGGCCCTACGCAGGGCAGGGTCATGGCGGATTCAGTGTCGCGGCTGCTTCAGCCCGTCCCCGGGGTGTCTAGCGCAGCGTGGCTTTGGCTTGGGCGACGATGTCGGCGACCTGGGGCTTGCTCAGCTCCTCCAGGTTGGCGGCATAGGGCAGCGGCACTTCCTGCCCGCTCACGCGCGTCACCGGGGCGTCCAGGTTCCAGAATGCTTCCGCCATCAGCCGGGCCACGATTTCCGCGCCGGGACCATAGCTCTGCCAGGCGTATTCGGCGACCACCGCGCGGTTGGTCTTGGCCACGGAGGCCAATGCCGGGCCCATGTCCAGCGGCCGCAGGCAGCGCATATCCACCACCTCCGCCGAAACCCCGTCGTGCTCCAGGTCCCGCGCCGCTTGCAGGCAGAGCGCGACGCTGGCCCCGTAGCCGATCAGCGTCACGTCGCTGCCTTCATGCTTGACCTCGCCGCGATCCAGCGGCACCAGGTAATCGTCCTCGCCGACGTCGCCTTGCTTGTTGTTGAGCGGCCCGGGCTCCAAAAAAACCACCGGATCGTCGGACCGGATCGCCGCCTTCAGCATGCCCTTGGCGTCGTATTGGTTGGAGGGGCTCACCACCCGCAGCCCGGGGCAGTGCGCGAACAGCACCGTCAGCTGCTGCCCGTGCTGGGCGGTCAAGCCGGGGTTGGGGCCGGGGCCCTCCGGCCCGCGCAGCACCATCGGCACGCTCAGCCGCCCGCCGGACATGTAGCGGATCTTGGCCATGTGGTTGTAGATCTGGTCCATCGCGCGCAGGGAGAAGTCCATGCGCATCATCTCCACCACCGGCCGCATGCCCATGATGGCCAGCCCGACACCGACGCCGGTGAAGCTCTCTTCCGAGATCGGCGTGTCAATCACCCGTTCCTTGCCGAATTCGGCATACAGGCCGCGGGTGACGTAATGCACGCCGTTGTATTTGCCGATCTCCTCGCCCAGCAGCACCACCCGCTCATCGCGGTGCATTTCTTCGCGCAGCGCCTGGTTCAGCGCCTCGTGCATGGATAGCTTTTTCATCGTGGAAGTCCCCGGCCCTAGGCCAGCACGTCCTGCTTCAGCTCAGCGTCATCGGGCTGCGGCGCCTGCTTGGCGCGCTCGACCTTGGCTTGCAGCTCGGCAATGATCTGCTGCCGCAGATCCTCGATCTGCTGGGCGGACAAAATCTTCTCGGTGATCAGGTGCGCGGCCAGCAGCTGGATCGGATCCCGGCTGTGCCACTGCGCTTCTTCCTGTTCGGTGCGGTAATTGAGCGCCTTATCGTGGATGCCGTGGCCCTGATAGCGGTAGGTGAGGGCTTCCACGAAGTAGGGCCGCTTGGTCTGGCGCATGTATTGGTAAATGCGCTCCGCCGCGGCGGTGGTGGCGAAGACATCCTGGCCGTCCACCTGCTCGGTCTTGACGCCGTAGCCTTGCGCCCGGTCCACCAACTGCGACAGGGAGGAGTGGTCCTCCACGCGCGTGCCCATGCTGTAGAGGTTGTTGATGCAAACGTACAGCGTCGGCACGCTCCACAGGCTGGCCAAATTCATGGATTCATGGAACGTGCCCGTGTCCAGCGCGCCGTCGCCGAAGAAGCAGACGCAGATGGGGTCGTTGGCCCGCCGCTTCAACGCCAGGCCGACGCCGCAGGCCACCGACAATCCGCCGCCGACGATGCCGTCGCCGCCCAGAAAATGCCGCTCCGGGCTGTACATGTGCATGCTGCCGCCCTTGCCCTTGGAGACGCCCGTGGCGCGCCCGAACAGCTCGGCGAAAATCTGCTCCGGATCCAGACCCAGCAGCAGGCAGTGGCCATGGTCGCGATAGTGGTCCACCACGTAATCGCGGCTCAGGTCCAGGGCGTTGAGAAAGCCCACGCCCACCGCTTCCTGTCCGGCGTAGGAATGGTAATAGCCGCGGATCAAGCCGTCGCGAAAGCATTGCTCGCCCAGCCGCTCGAACTCCCGGATGGCGAGCATCTGCCGCAAGCGGTGGGTCAATTGCCGCGGGGTCAGACCGGCGGCGCCGGAAATGGGAGGCTGGGGTTGGACGCTCATGGCAGACGAAGCCGCAGGGGGCTGGAAGGCGGGGCCGGAAGGCACGCCGGAAGGCGGCGCCGGCCCGCGCCGGGAGAAAAATCGCATAGCTCGGTGAACTCTATATTGTCAGGGCAGACCGGTTCGCGGTCAAGGCAGCCTAGGCGCCGGGGCGCAGGCTCTTGCCGCGGCCGCGCAGCCGGTCCACCGCCGCCGGTCCCGGACCGAGGACGAAGACGGCGAAACTGCCCGCCGCCAGCAGCAGCGGCAACTCATAGGCGCCCACCCGCGTCAGCGGCGCCGCGGGCCAATGCACGCGAATCAGCGCGATCAGCATCTCGCCCGCCAGCAATAAGCCGGCAATGCGGGCGAATAAACCTAGAATCAGCAGCGCGCCGCCCACGGTTTCCAGCACCCCGGCCACGATGGCGAAATAACCCGGAAACCCCATGTGCACGAAGTTGCGCTGCCAGGCGGCGAGGTCGTCCAGCTTCATGGTCCCGTGCCATAGGAAGACCAAACCCACCGCCGCCCGCAGCAGCAAAAGCGCTAAAAACTCCAATCTCGGGAACAAGTTCTTCATCCGTTTTAGGCTAGCATTGCCGTCGTCGCCGTTGGCGCTCGCTACCGCCCCGCCTCGCGGGCTCGCGCCTTTCAATACGATACAGTCGGAGGGTGGCGGGCGCGAACCTGGCAAACGCGGACCGGCTGGCGAATTTGCCCGGCTACATCGCCGGCATGGCGGCGATGGGCGAGCGCACGGCGATCATTGACCGGCGGTTGTACCGCACGCGCGCCTATAGCTACGCGGAGATCCTGGGCAAAGCCTTTGCCCTCCAGGCGCGGCTGCAAGCCGGCGCCGAACGCGGCGACAAAGTTCTGATCTGGGGGCCGTCCGGCGCGGCTTGGGCCATCGCGTTCTATGCCACGGTGATGGCCGGCATGGTGGCGGTGCCGCTGGATGCGGCGTTTTCTCCCCGCTACGCGCGGACCATTCAGCAACAGACGGGCGCGCGCGTCTTGCTCGCCTCCGCCGAGCGCATGGCGGCGTTTGGCGCCGCCGACTGGGCGCTGGCGCTGCGCTTCGAGGATTTGGAGCCGTTGCCGCCCGCCGCGCCCGCCGCGCCCGCCCCCGCGCGCGACGGCGACCTGCTGGAAATCGTTTATACCTCCGGCGCCACCGCCGAGCCCAAGGGCGTGATGATCACCCACGGCAATGTGCTGGCCAATCTGCGGCCCATCGCCCAGGAAGTGCGCAAATACCAGCGCTGGGCCCGGCCCCTGCTGCCCTTGCGCTTCGTGCACTTGATTCCCCTCAGCCACTTGTTCGGCCAGGTGATGGGTCTGTTGATTCCCCCGCTGCTGGCCAGCACGGTGGTCTATTTGGAGGCGCAGAGCGGGGAAGCGGTGGCGGCGGCGGTGAAGCAAACCCGCGCCTCCGTGGTGGTGGCCGTGCCGCGCGAGGTCGAGCTTTTTTCCCAGTGGGCGCGGCAGGCGGCGGGCGCCGGGGACGCGCCGACGGTGACCGCGGCGGCGCAAGGCCATGGCGTGGCCTGGCGCTGGTGGCATTGGCGCCGCCTGCACCGCAAGCTGGGCTGGAAGATGTGGGCGCTGGTCGTGGGGGGCGCGGCCTTGCCCAGCGAGCAGGAAGCCCTGTGGCAGGCGCTCGGTTACGCCGTGGTGCAGGGCTACGGACTCACCGAAACCGCTCCCGCCGTGGCCATCACCCATCCCTTCAAGATTCGCCGCGGGGCGGTGGGCCGCAAGCTGGCGGGCATGGAGATCCGCATCGCCGACGACGGCGAGATCTTGGTGCGCGGCCCCAACGTCTCGCCCGGCTATTACCACAACGCCGCCGCCACCGCGGACGCCTTTGCCGCGGGTTGGCTGCGCACCGGCGATCTCGGCCGGATGGACGCGGAAGGCAACCTGATTTATCTCGGGCGGAAAAAAGAGGTCATCGTCACCGCCGAAGGAATGAACGTCTATCCGCAAGACGTGGAAACGGCGCTGGACGCCCAGCCCGGAATCGCGGAAAGCGCGGTGGTCGCGGAAGAGCGGGCCGGCCGCGCCCGCGTGCACGCGGTTCTGGTGGCGCCGGGGTTGGAAGACGAGCAGCTTGCGGCGGCGGTGGCGGCGGCCAATGGCCGGTTAGAGGCGCACCAGCGGATCGCGGCGTTTTCCCGCTGGCCGGAAGCGGCGCTGCCCCGCACCGCCTCCACGCACAAGCTGCGCCGCGCGGCGGTGGCGGCGTGGGTCAATGGCCAATCCGCCACGGCGGTGGCGGCGGCCGAGGATTGGCGGGAGTATCTGGCGCGCTTGTTGGGCGTTGGCCGTGAGCGCCTGCGACCGGAGGCGCGGTTGACGGAAGATCTCGGCCTCGGTTCGCTCGACCGTGTTGAGTTGCTGGCGTGGCTAGCGTCGCGGAGCATCGAGATCGAGGAAACCGAACTGGCGCGGGCGGAGACGGTGGGGCAGTTGGGAGATTTGGTCGCCGCCGCCGAGGCGCCGCCCGCCCTGCCGCTGCCCGCCGCCGGCAAGGCGCCGCCGGCTGTGGCGCCTGCCCGGCGGCCGTTCCGCTATTCCCGCTGGCCGCTGGCGCCGCTGGTGCGCTGGTGCCGGGAGCCGCTGCGCTGGCTGTTGGTTTATCCACCGCTGCGCACCGTGGCCCGCGTCGAGGTGCGCGGTCGGGAGCACCTGCGCTCCCTGCGCCGCCCCGTGCTGTTCATCGCCAACCATCAGAGCATGTTGGACGTTCCGGTCATCCTTCGCGCCCTGCCGCTGCGCTGGCGCCCATGGGTGGCGCCCGCCATGGCCTTGGACGCCTTCCGCGCCAAGTTCCTGCCCGGCGCCCCGGCGTCGGCGCGGCGCCGCGCGCAGCGCCGCTACCGGCTGCTGGAGATGTTTTTCAACATTTTTGTTCTCTCCGCCACCACCGGCATCGAGCCCGCGCTGCGGCACGCCGGAGAACTGGCCGACCGCGGCTATTGCCCGCTGATCTTTCCCGAAGGCGCTCGCACGCAGGACGGCCGCCTGCACGATTTCCGCCCGGGAATCGGCGTCTTTGCCCGCTCCCTGGCGCTGCCGGTGGTGCCGGTGACGGTCGAAGGCGTGTTTGCGATTTTGCCCGCCGGCGCCAAGCGCGCGCGCCGCGGCCGGGCGAGGATCACCTTCGGCGAGCCGCTTCGCATCTCCGGCCAAGATCCGGCGGAGATTACCCGCCAGCTTCAGGGCTGGTTTGAGGCGCGGCTGGGCCCGGCGCTGCCCGACCGCGGCGGAGGCGGCGCCGGGGAATTGCACGCCTAGGACGCCGCCCATCGGCGTGGCGGGTCCGCCGCCGGCCAGGCCGCGCCTGGTCCAATCCGAAAAGGTACACTGGACGCCATGTACGACATCCGCGCTTGCGCCTGGGGCGAGTTCGATAGTTCCGCCACCGGCCCGCGCCGCTCCAACCGCGTGGAACTGGAGGCGGAGGTCATGGCGCTCTATCGGGAGGAGTCGTCCGCCCTGCTGCGTCATGCCCAGCGGCTGGCGGGTGACCGGGAGCTGGCCCGCGAGGCGGTGCAGGAAGCCTTTCTGCGTTATTTCGCCGGCCGCCTGGAGGGCAAGCTGGCCGCCGCCGGCCGCCCCTGGCTGTTCCGCGTCGCGCGCAATTACATCTACGACCGCCTGCGCAACTTCGACCATAGCGCACGGGCCCAGGAAACGCCCGAGGAAGTCGCGCCTAGCGAGGCCGCGGACACGCCGGAAACGCAATACCATCTGGCCGAAACCTCGCGCCGCATCCGCCGCTTGCTGACGCGGCGGGAATTTGAATGCCTCAGCCTGCGGCTGCAAGGCATGAGTTACCAGGAGACCGCCGACGCGCTCGGCATCGAGATCGGCACGGTGGCGTCGCTGCTGGCCCGCGCGGTGAAAAAACTGCGCGCCGCCTTTGCGCCCGCCGCCGATCCGCCGGCGCCGGAGCCGGAGCGATGAAGTGGCCGCGGCCTCTTTCCGCGCTCACCTTTTCCCGCCATCCCAGCGAGGGCGTACTGCTGGCCTGGGTGCAGGGAGAAGCGGCGGTTGCGGGTCCCGAGGTGGGGGCGCATTTGGCTGATTGCCCCCAATGCCGCCAACGCGCCGCGGAGCTGCGTCAGGATTGGAATGGCCTTGCCGCATTGTTCCCCTTGGCGCAGGAAGCGGCGCCCAGCGAAGCGCACCTGCGGGCCGCCTTCACCGCGGTTGCGCCCGCGTGGCCGGAGATCGGGCGCTCCCTAGCTCCGGCGGGGGACTCCGCCGCCGCCGCGAGCGCCAATGTGGAAACTCTGGCTCCCTACTTTGGCCCGGAGGCGGCGCGGATGCTGGTCGCCCAGAAGCCTCCCGAGGAGGTTCGCGCCTTGTTGCGCATGTGGCTGGGGCGTTCCGCCGCCGAAGCCGCCATGTCCGCCACCTCTTGGATGGCCAGGGGCGCCTAGCCGCCATGCCGCGCGTTCGCTCCCAGCCCGCCCCATTCCTCGTGCCGCGAGCGCCCGGCTGGACGATCCCGCGCCGCATGGTGCTGGCGACGGTTGCCGTCGTGCTGTTGGGGGCGGCGCTCCATTTGTGGTGGGCGTTTACCGGCGATTTCAGCGGGCTCGCTTTCTTCTACGCCTATCCCGGAGCGGTGTTTCTGGTCGTGGTGGTCACGTTGGGGGCGGCATGGAGCTGGCGGGCATGGCGCCAATTTGCTCCTGGGGACGCGCTGCGTGGCGCGTG
>JAKAUF010000435.1 GCA_021827785.1 Acidobacteriota bacterium
TCCTGCCCCAGGATCGTTCCCGCTTTCATGGATCCTGCCGTGCCGCGGACAAAATGCAAATCCGTGCCGCAGATGGCGCTGGCGGTAAGGTGGACGATGGCGTCAGTGGGCGCCTGCAACTGCGGATTCGGAACCTCCTCCAGCCGAATATCACCAATGCCGTGAAACACCACCGCCTGCATCTCCGCCACCTCCGAGAATTGCGCGGTTGGATGGGACGGAGGGCGCGGCCGTTGCTTGCGCCGCCCGGACGGGAGACGCAGCGCGGCTATGGCGCGGGAGCGGCAGGCGCGGCGGCGGCACGTTTGTGGACCAGGTAAGCGTGGATCAAGGCGTCCAGATCGCCGTCGAGGACGCGCTGCACATCGCCGATCTCCAGCTTGGTGCGGTTGTCCTTCACCAGTTGGTAGGGCTGGAGCACATAGGAACGGATCTGGCTGCCGAAATCAATGTCCAGCTTGGCGTCTTCCACGGCGCGGGCGGCGGCGCGCTTCTTTTCCATTTCATGCTCGTAGAGCCGGGAGCGCAGGATCTTCATCGCCTGAGCGCGGTTCTTGTGCTGCGAGCGCTCGTTTTGGCACTGGACCACGATGTTGGTGGGCAGGTGGACGATGCGCACCGCCGAATCGGTCATATTGACGTGCTGGCCGCCCTTGCCGCCGGCGCGAAAGGTGTCAATGCGCAGGTCCTCGTCGCGGATTTCGATTTCGATCCGGTCGTCAATTTCCGGGCTGACGAAGACGCTGGCGAACGAGGTGTGGCGGCGCTTGGCTTGATCGAATGGCGAGATGCGGACCAGGCGGTGAACGCCGGTTTCGGACTGCAGCAGGCCGTAGGCGTTCTCGCCTTGAATGTGGAGCGTGGCGGATTTAATGCCCGCTTCGTCCCCCTCCTGCCGATCCATGACGCTGGCCTTCATGCCCTGCCGTTCCGCCCAGCGCAGATACATGCGCATCAGCATCTCCGCCCAATCCTGGCTTTCGGTGCCGCCGGCGCCGGGGTGGATGGTCACGATGGCATTGGAGCCGTCGTTTTCGCCGGTCAGCAGGGTCTCGGTTTCGATCCGCTCCAGTTGGCGCCGCAGCCGGAGCAGCGCCGCGGCCAGATCCTCGGCCGCGTCTTCACCCTCGCGGGCCAGCTCCAGGAGCACCGCGGCCTCCTCGACCGCCTGCCCCAACTCACGGTCATTGGCCAGCAGCCGGTCCAGTTTTTTCCGCTCGCGCGATAAGGCGAGCGAGCGCTCGCCATCGGACCAAAAGCCGGGAGCGGCGCTTTGCCGGTCTAGCTCCGCCGCTTGTTGTTGCAGCCGGGGAGCGTCAAAGATACACCCGCACGTCGTGGGCTTGCGCCTTCAGCGCCTGGAGTTCCCGGTCCAAATCATCGAGCATGGGTTGCGCGGACATAGCAGAGTGGGAGGCCCGTTAGACGCGGCGGAAGCGGTGGCGCAGACCACCGGCGAGCGCCATCAGGCCTACGAATATTGTACAGAGCCAGGGCAGCCAATCGCCATGCTCGGTGTAGAAGGTTTGTCCGCTGCGCGCGGCGAAGTGGCCGCGCAAGGCCGCCACTCCTCCCATCGGCAGGCGCGCCCGGACACGGCCAAAGGGGTCAATGATGGCGGTGATGCCATTGTTGGTGTCGCGCAGCAGCCAGCGGCGATTCTCCATCGCCCGCACCCGCGCCATCAGCAAGCCCTGCGGGCGGGCGGCGGAATTGCCGTACCAACCGTCGTCGGAGAGGTTCACCAGCCACTGGGCGCCGGCATGGACCTCCTGCCGGGCCAAGGCGGGAAAAATGGATTCGTAGCAGATCAAGGCGCCGAACGTATAGGGGCGGACGTTCCGGCGGTTCTTCCCGGACGCCGCGGGGAGATGAAACAGCGTCAGCTTGTCGCCGGGCACGAAGTCGCCCACCTGGCTCACCATGGCGCGGACGCCGGTCCAGCGCCGCAGCCACGCCGGCAACGGCACGTATTCTCCGAAGGGCACCAAGTGGCGCTTGGCGTAGCGCGGCCCGGGCAGGCCGTCGGGCTGGATCAAGCGCGCGGCGTTGATGGGATCCTGCTGGCGGGGCGGCGCGGAGGGATGCAAGAGAGCGGTTTCGCCAAACAGCAACTCAGCGTTATCGGAGCGGGTCAAGCCGGCCACGGAGGCCTGCAACTGCGGCTCCGGAGCGTATTCCAACGGTGCGGGACTTTCCGGCCACAGCACCAGCGCCGGCGCGTCGTCGCGCAGCCGCGGGCCGGGATGGGAAAGCTTCTCCATGCGCCGCAGGTAGCGTGCAAAGGCCGCATCGGACCAGACGGCGTTGGGATTGGCGTCCGGTTGCACCAACACCGCCCGCAGCGTGGTGGGCTGAAGCCGCGGCGGATCGAATGGGAAGCTGGCGAAACCCACGACCAAAAACCATGTGATCGCCGGCGCTACCGGCCAGGCCCAGGCGGTGCGGGCGCCGCGCTGCGGCGCCTGCGAGAACCACCCGGAAAAGTGGCTGGCGGCGTCGGCCAGCACGGCATTTTCCACGGCGATCAAAAAGCCCGCGCCATACACGCCGGCGACGGTGACGGAGAGCATGAAGCCGGCGTGATTGGCTTGCGAATAGCCCACCAGATCCCAGGGGAAGCCGCCCAGCGGCACATAGGTACGCAGAAACTCGATCGCCGTCCACAGCGCCGGCAGCGTCAACCACGGCAGCGGCGCCCAACGGCAGAGCCCATATCCGATCCAGGTGAACAGGGCGAAGAAGACGCCGACCAAAGCGATGAAGAGAATGAATACCAGCACCGCCTCGGGACGGCTGAGGCCGCCGTAGCGGCGCACCGTGTAGGCGACCCAAGGGCAATCGGCGGCGAAGAAGATGGCCCCGGCGACATAGCCGCTCCAAAACGCCTGCCCACCGCTGGCGGCGCGCAAACAGACCAGGCATAGCGGCGCCAGGGCGATCCAGGCAAGAACCGAGAGACTGACGGGAGGAAAGGCCAGCGCCAGGAGCGCCGCCCCAAAGGCGGCCAGCAGCAGCGACTGCGTCCAACTCAAAACCGCGGCCGCCGGAGCCGCGCCCGTCGTGGAGTTCGGGCGGGATCCGGTGGCAAGCGCCTTGGCCATGCAATGTCGGAGCCGCCAGCGGCCCCTGCCATTTAGTTTACGTGCTGCCGTTCCACGCGCGAGCGCCTAGCTGGCGGCCGGCGGATTTTGGAACCACAGTACGATCAGATCGGCGCGCCGGCGAACGGAAAATTTGGCCAACAGATTGGAGACGTGAAACTTGGCGGTGCGCTCGGAGATGTGCAGGCGCTGCGCGATTTCCTTGTTGGAAATGTTCTCCAACAGCAAGTCCAGCACTTCCTTTTCCCGCTTGCTCAATTGCGTCGTGCCGGTGGCGAATTGGCGGCTCCCCAAGCCGGAAATGATGGAGTCCACGAAGCGCGACAACAGCGGCCGCGGCACCCAATAGCCGCCATTGGCCACGGCCTCGAGCGCTTGCGCGATCTGTCCCGGCGCCTGCGCATAGGTGACCAGGCCCTTGGCGCCAAGGCGCAGCAAGGGAAAGGCGTTGGTTTCGCCGAACTCATCCGCCAAGGTGATCACGCGGGCCTGGGGAAAGCGGGCGAAGATGCCGGCGACCAGGCTTTCGGTCACAGGCCGGGGTGCGTGCGTGTCCACTACGTAAACGTCGGCTTCCGGCAGACGGCTGGAATCCACGGTGCCGCCGGGGCCGACTTCGGGACGCACCGTTTGGAGGACGAAACGTGCCGGATCCAGGCGCTGGTCGAACTCCGACGATACCAGCGGGTGCGAGGGAAACAGGCAAACCGCCAGGCGACGAACCACGCCTGCCTTAGGGGCTGTGGCGCTGGGGGTGGGGCGAAGTGGAGGCATCAAGACAGACACTATTCGATTCAACGATTTAGCGCAAGCGTCACGTGCGTTATGGAACCTTGCCAGTCACGCCGGGGTGCGGCGCGCCGCAGCGCCACCCAGCCGCGCCGGGAGCCGCTAGAGCCGGCAATGCCAACCCGGATGGAGCGGTCCGCCGCGCGCGCCGCGGGAACCGTGCGGGATTCTCGCGGATGTCAGCCGGCTGCCGGCGCGCGCCCGCGAGGTGCGCGACACCGGAGGAAGCCGCGAGGCGGGCTCGGGCTACACGGAAGGGACATTCACCGCGTGCGGCGTGGGCGAGGAGCACGGCACGATGCCGTGGCGGCGGCGCAACAGCGTGCCCAACGCCAACAGGACGCAACCGCCGAACAGCAGCGCCTCGGTTTGGGGCACGGACCGGGAGACGGGGGCGTTGTGGGCCGGCACGGTCTTGGCGGGCCGCGCCGCCGATGCCGGGCCGCTGGCGCGCAACGGCAGCCATCCGGCGGCTAACAGAATAGCGACTGCCAGCCAACGCTTGCGAAACGGGGGCGACGCAGCAGAAAAGGGGGTCATAGGCGGAGCCGCGGGCCGCAACGGCGGCGCGAGTGAACACAACCATCGGAACCCGAAATGGAACTGCAACCGGCAGTTGAGATGCACGTGATCTGCCACGGAAAAACGGGCCATTTACCCGTGGGCGGTGGGATGCCCGTACCCGATTTGGGGTGGCCAGGTGCCGGTGCAAGTACCGCGCTTCCCTCCCGTGGCTCGCGGTGAGGCACGGGCCGCCGCGGAAAAGCCGCTCCCATTTGGCCGGTTCGCGTGGTACAGTGCCCTCGGGAAAACCTGATGGCTCAAATTACCCGATCTCCCAAGGTCTACGACGCGGTCATTATCGGCTCCGGCGCCGGCGGCGGCATGGCGGCCTATGTCCTGACCCAAGCCGGCGCCAATTGTCTCATTCTTGAGGCCGGTGATTGGTACGATACCGCCACCCAATCCCACATGTTGGAATGGCCCTACGATGCGCCCCACCGCGGCGAAGGTGGCGGCACCAGTTCGTGGGGGTACTTCGACGCCTGCGTGGGCGGCTGGCAAGTAAAAGGCGAGCCCTACGTCAACGCGCCGGGCTCGGACTTTATGTGGTGGCGGGCGCGGATGCTGGGCGGTCGCACCAACCATTGGGGGCGCATCGCGCTGCGCATGGGCCCGTACGACTTTAAGCCCTACAGCCGGGATGGCAAGGGATTCGATTGGCCCATCACCTACGACGAACTGGCGCCGCATTATGACGCGGTCGAGGAGCTGATCGGCGTCTTCGGCTCCGTCGAGGGCTTGGAAAACACGCCAGATGGAAAGTTCCTGCCGCCGCCGCGGCCCCGCTGTTTCGAGCTGATGATCCAGAATGCGTCGCGCCGCTTGGGTATCCCCTGCGTTCCGTCCCGCTTGGCTATCATCACCCGGCCGCACCATGGCCGGCCGGCTTGCCATTACTGCGGCCAATGCGGCCGCAGTTGCGCCACCAGTTCCAACTTCTCTTCCCCCACGGTGTTGCTGCCGCCGGCGCTGGCGACCAAAAAGCTGGAGATCCGCACCGGCGCCATGGCGCGGGAGATTTTGCTGGGGCCGGATGGGCGCGCTCGCGCGGTGTCCTACATTGACAAAAAGACGCGGCAGGAACAGCAGGTCCGCGGCCGCGTCATCATTCTGGCCGCCAGCGCCTGCGAGTCCGCCCGGCTGCTGCTGAACTCCAAGAGCCCGTCGTTCCCGGATGGACTGGGCAACAGCAGCGGCGTGGTGGGCAAATATTTGATGGACACCGTCGGCGCGAACATGAGCGGCCACATTCCGCAATTGCTGGACCTGCCGCCGCATGACGAAGACGGCGTCGGCGGCATGCACGTCTACATGCCCTGGTGGAACTACGACAAGCAGCTGCGGGGCAAGCTGCCATTCGCCCGTGGCTACCATATCGAAGTCGGCGGCGGGCACAATATTCCCGGCGCCTTCACGCTGTCCGGATCGGAGCAATATTTGGGCGGCGGCTACGGCGTGGAATTGAAGCGCGGACTGCGCAAGCTGTGGGGTTCCTTCATCGGCTTTGACTGCCGCGGGGAAATGATCCCCAACGACCAAAGCTATTGCGAGATTGATCCCAACGTGGTGGACGAATACGGGATTCCGGTGCTGCGCTTCCATTTCCAGTGGAGCGAGGACGAGATCTTGATGGCGCGGCACGCGCAACAGACCTTCCGGGAACTGATCGAAGGGTGCGGCGGAACCGTCACCTACGCCGAGACCGCGGAGAACCGCTGGGGCATTTCCCACGGCGGCGAGATTATTCACGAGGTGGGCACGGTGCGCATGGGCGCGGACCGGCGCACGTCGCCGCTGAACCGCTGGGCGCAGAGTTGGGATTGCAAGAATCTGTTCGTCACCGACGGCGGTCCATTTGTCAGCAACGCGGATAAAAACCCGACGCTAAGCATCATGGCGCTGGCGCACCGCACCTCGCAACATATCGCCGCGCTGGTGCGGCAAGGGGAGGTTTAACATGAGCCACTCACCCGAGAAGCCCGAAACCAACATGCCGCCGGCCGGCGGCATGCCGCGCCGGGATCTATTGAAGGTGCTCGGCGCGGCGCCCGCCGCCGCCCTGATCGGCGGGGCCGCCGTGGCGGCGCCCGCCGCCTACGCGGAGGCGCCGCGGCGCGCCGCGGCCGATGCGGCACCGTACCAGCCGCGCGCGCTCAGCCCGCGGGAATACCGCCTGCTGACGGTGCTCGCCGATTTGATCATTCCCGCCGACGAGCGCACCGGCAGCGCCACCGACGCCGCGGTGCCGCAATGCGTGGATGACTTTCTAACCATCCGCGGCGAGCGCCTGCGGGACCAGATCCGCGGCGGTTTCCTGTGGCTGAACATCCAGGCGCGGCAGCAGTTCGGCCATGACTTCGCCGATTGCGCCCTGGCCCAGCAGAAGCGCATCTTGGACCGCATCGCCTGGCCCGACCGCGCCACCCGCGAGGACGCCAACGGGGCGGCGTTCTTCACCGACCTGCGCAACTTGGTGGTCAACGCGTTCTACTCCAGCAAAATGGGCGTCCAGGACTTGCGCTACATGGGCAATCACCCGGTGGCGGAATGGCGCGGCTGTCCGCCCAACGTGCTGGCGAAGCTGAACGTGACCTACGCGGATTCCTTTGCCTACGACCACGAGTTGCGGGAGAAGAACGCCGCCCGCATCGCCGCCGAGCCGAAATAAGCCGCCGCACCGGCCTCGCCGGCGGGCGGCGGGCGCGCGCTGCCGATCGCGGCGGCGGGGCGGTGGGTTAGAATCGGAGTTCGGCTGATGGACACCTTGCGCACCAGCTTGGCCGCGGCGCTGCGGCAGATGCCCCCCACCGCGGCGGAACCGGCGGCATTGCTCGCCTGGGGACTGGTTGCCGGACCGCACCTGGCGGCGCATGCCGCCGCCGAGGAACTCGATGGCGGCATCCTGCGCCTGCACGTGCCGGAGGCGGCTTGGCGGCGGGAAATTGAGGCGTTCCGCCCGGAATTGCTGCGGCAACTGGCGGCGGTGCTGGGGCCGGATCGGGTCGTGGGCCTCAGCTTTGCGCCGCCCCGCGCCACCCAGCCCAGCGTTGCCGCCGCGGCGGGAAACAGCGAACAGAAACCGAGACTATGCAAGTAAGCCGGGAAGAGGTCGAGCGCATCGCCGCGCTGGCGCATTTGGACCTGACCGCGGAGGAGCTGGCGCGGATGCAGAAGGATCTGAGCCAAATCCTGGAATACGTGGCGCAACTGGAGCAGGTGAACCTGGAGGGCGTCGAGCCGATGGCCCAAGTGGCCGCGGCCGACGCCGATCCGGAAGCCAAGCTGCGCGCCGACGAGGCGCGGCCGGGGTTCACCCAGGAACAGGCGCTGGCCAATGCCCCACAAGCCGCCGCCGGCTGTTTCCAGGTACCGCGGGTGCTGGGCGGCGAGGACGAGGCATGACCGAGCTGCCGCTGCTCAGCGTGGAGATCGTGCGCCGGCGGATCGCCGAGCGCCAAACCACGGCGACGGCGCTGGCGGAGGCGTGCTTTGGCGCCATCGCCGCCGCCAACCCGCGGCTGAACGTGTATTTGACGCTTTCGCCGGAGCGGGCGCGCGCGCAGGCGGAGAAGATTGACCGCTTGGCGGATCGGGGGCTGCCGCTGCCGCCGCTGGCGGGCGTGCCGGTAGCGGTGAAGGATGTCCTCTCCACGCGCGGCCTGCGCACCACCTGCGGCTCGCGCATGCTGGAGAACTATCTGCCGCAGTACGACGCCACGGCGGTGGAGCGCCTGGAGGCGGCGGGCGCGGTCATTCTGGGCAAAGTCAACTGCGACGAGTTCGCCATGGGATCGTCGAATGAAAACTCGGCGTACGGCCCGGTGCGCAATCCCTGGGATACGGAGCGGGTGCCCGGCGGTTCCAGCGGCGGCTCCGCCGCGGCGGTGGCGGCGGGGCTGGGAGTCGCGGCGCTGGGCTCGGATACCGGCGGCAGCATTCGCCAACCGGCGGCCTTCTGCGGCGTGGTGGGTTTGCTGCCCACCTACGGGCGGGTCTCGCGATTCGGGCTGGTCGCCTTTGGCTCCTCGCTGGACCATGTGGGGCCGCTGGCGCGCAGCGCCAAGGACGCGGCGTACCTGCTGGCCGCCATCGCCGGCGCCGATCCCAAGGACGCCACCAGCGCCGACGTGCCCGTGCCGGATTATGTGGCGGAGCTGGAGCAGCCGATCGCGGGATTGAAAATCGGCATACCGCGCGAGGCTTTCGCCGCCGCGGGCGAGACCGGCGGCCTCGACGCCGGCGTCAACGCCGCGGTGCGCGGCGCCCTGGACGCTTTGGAGCGGGCCGGTTGCCAACTGGTGGAGATCCGCCTGCCCCACACCGAATACGCCACCGCGACGTACTACCTGATCGCTACCGCCGAAGCCAGCGCCAACCTGGCGCGCTATGACGGCGTGCGCTACGGCTTCCGGGCCCCGGAGGCCGAGAGCCTGAGGGCGATGTACCGGCAAACCCGGGACCACGGCTTCGGGGCGGAGGTGAAACGCCGCATTCTGCTCGGCACCTATGCCCTCAGTGCCGGGTATTACGACGCCTACTATCGCCGCGCGCAGCGCGTCCGCGCCCGCATCGCCGAGGATTACCGGCAAGCCTTCCAACAAGTGGACGTCATCGCCATGCCGACGACGCCGACGCCGGCCTTCCGCATCGGCGAGCGCATCGAGGATCCGCTGCGGATGTATTTGAACGACATCTACACCGTCAGCGCCGACCTGGCCGGAGTTCCAGCCATTTCCCTGCCCTGCGGCTTGGCCGGCGGCCTGCCGGTCGGGGTGCAGTTCACCGGCAATTATTTCGCCGAAAGTCTGCTGCTGCGGCTGGCCCATCACTACGAACGGCTGCGCGGCCCGATCGGCCCGCCCCCAGCCTTTGCCACGCCCGGCGGCAACGGGGCACAATAGAGATTGGCCCGCCTGCAAACGCAAGCTCTCCCATGTATGAAGACTTCCATGCCACCGACCCCTTGACTGGGCAGGAGTATCATTGCCAGTTCCAGTGCCTGATGACGGGCATCGCCACGCGGCATAGCGATACCGTGGACGTCAAGTTTTTGGTCAACGGCGCGGCGATGTGGCTCGGCTTGCCGCATCCCGCCTGGATCGAGTTTCGCACCCGGACGGGGTACACCATCACCGACCGCATGGCGGTGGACCTGGCGGGGTTGTACCTGAAGCAGGCCATCGAGAACGGTAGCGGGGTAGACCGCCAGCACTGGAACGACATCACCAGCGCCGACGTGCTGCGGCTTTGCGCCCAGATGCACTGGCTCAGCGGCGAACGGCCGGCGCCGCTGCCGGCGCCCGCCGCCGCGGCCAGCTAGCGGCGAGCGCCGGCGCGGCGGCGGAGGTCCATGTTCCGCAAAATCCTGATCGCCAACCGGGGAGAGATCGCGCTGCGGCTGGCCCGCGCCTGCCGCGATCTGGGCATCGCGCCGGTGGCGGTGTTTTCCGAGGCGGACCGGGAGGCGCTGCATGTCCTGCGGGCCACGGAGGCGGTCGGCATCGGTCCGGCGCCGCCGCGGGAAAGTTATCTCAATGTGGAGCGGGTCATCGCGGCGGCGCGGCAAACCGGCGCCGAGGCGCTGCACCCCGGCTATGGGTTCCTGTCCGAGAACCCGGCGCTGCCGGCCGCCTGCGCCGCGGCGGGCATCGTCTTCATCGGCCCGCCGGCGGCGGCCATGGAGCGGCTGGGCAGCAAAACCGCGGCCCGAGCCTTGGCGCGGAGCTGCGGCGTGCCCGTCGTGCCGGGCACGGTGAACGGCCTGAAGTCGGCGGACGAAGCCCGCGCCCGGGCCGCCGAGTTCGGCTACCCGGTCATGCTGAAGGCGGCCGCCGGGGGCGGCGGCAAGGGCATGCGGCTGGTGCACCGGGCGGAGGATTTGGGGCCGGCGCTGGAACTGGCCGCGGCCGAGGCGCTGTCCGCGTTTGGCGATGGCGCGGTGTACTTGGAAAAGGCGGTGCTGCGCCCGCGGCACGTCGAGATTCAAGTCTTGGCCGACCAGCACGGCAACTGCATTCACCTCGGCGAGCGGGAATGCAGCGTGCAGCGCCGGCACCAGAAGGTCATCGAGGAAAGCCCGGCGCTGCGCCTGCCCGCGGGGCTGCGCGAGCGCATGGGCGCGGCGGCGGTCGCGGTCTGCCAAGCCGCCGGTTATGTCAACGCCGGAACGGTGGAGTTTTTGCTCGACGCCGAGAATCGGTTTTATTTTCTGGAGGTCAATACGCGCCTCCAGGTGGAACATCCCGTGACCGAACTGGTCACGGGCCTGGACCTGGTGCAGCGGCAGATCGCGGTTGCCGCCGGCGAACCGCTGGACTTGCGCCAGGAGGACGTCACTTGGCGGGGCCACGCGATCGAATGCCGGCTCTATGCCGAGGATCCCGAGCAAAACTTTTTCCCCTCGCCGGGCCGCATCACGCGCCTGGTCACCCCCGCGGGGCCGGGACTGCGCGAGGACAGCGGCATCTATGAAGGCTGGAACGTACCGCTGGAATACGATCCGCTGTTGTCCAAGCTGATCGCCTGGGGCGAGGACCGGGCGCAGGCGCTGGCGCGCATGCGGCGCGCGCTGGCGGAATATCATATCGGCGGAATCCGCAGCAATCTCCCGCTTTTCCGGCGGATTTTGGATGACCCGGAGTTCGCCGCCGGCGACGTGGACACCAGCTATCTGGCCCGCCTGCTCGCCACCGCGCCGCCGGCGCTCGATGGAAATTGGCTGCGTGCCGCGGCATTGGCCGCGGCCGCCGGCGCCGGCGGCAACGGCGCGAACGGGTCCGCGGCCTCCGCCGGCGGCCCGCCCGCGAGCGCCTGGCGCCGCGCCGCATGGCGCGAGGAGATCCTGGGGTGAGGCGGCTGGTCGCGATTGCCGGGCACACCTTCGCCGTCGAGTTGGATCTCGCGTCCGAGCCGCCGGTGGCGAGGCTCGACGGGGAGCCCGCGGATGCCGACCTGCGGCGCGTGGATGCGCGCACGGTTTCGCTGTTGGTGGCGGGACGGGCGTACACGTTCTATCTGGAGCCTGGCGAAGCTCCCGGCCAACTGCACGTGGGCGGGAGTGCCGGGAACGCCAGCGCCAGCATTACCGATCCGCGCCGCCAGCGGCGCGAACCCGAGGGCGAAGCCGGAACTCTGCGGCTGACGGCGCCGATGGCGGGCCGCGTGGTGCGCTGGCTGGCCGCGCCCGGAGACGAACTCGCCGCCGGGCAGGCCGTGCTGGTGCTGGAGGCGATGAAAATGCAGAACGAGGTCCGCAGCCCCAAGGCCGGGCGGCTCAGCGCCTGCCTGGCGGCGGCCGGCGAGGCGGTCGCTCCCGGCGCGGCGCTGGCGGAAATCGAATAGCGCTAGGGGGCCGGGCGCGCCGCCAGCACCCCCTCCACGCGCGCGGTCAAATCCGCCAGATCCAGCTCGCCCTTGACCATATAGCCCTCGGCGCCGCACTCCCGCGCGCGGCGAATATCGCTGACCTGCCCCAAATTGGTGAGCACGATCACCCGAGTTCGCGCCGTGGCTGGATTCTCGCGCAGCCGCGCCAGAACCTCGAAGCCATCCAGCCGCGGCAAAATCAGATCGAGCAGGACCAGGTCCACGCCGCCCGCCCGCACGGCCTCCAGCGCCGCCTCGCCATCGCCCGCGACCACGACCTC
>JAKAUF010000087.1 GCA_021827785.1 Acidobacteriota bacterium
GGGGCCCGCGCCAAGCAATGCCGGCCCAAACGCGGGAAAATCCGTCTCCGGCTCGCCTAGCGTAGGCGTGCGCCGTTGGGGGTGTCCGCGGGAACGGAAACCAACACCGGCGTGCCGTGGTCGCCGACCGCCGCGGCCACCACCATACCATTGGACTCCAAGCCGCGCAGCTTGCGCGGCTGGAGGTTGGCGACGACGACCACCTTACGGCCAACGAGCGTGTCGGGAGCGTAGGCGGCGGCGATGCCGGCAATGACCTGGCGCACTTCGCTGCCGATGTCTATGGTCAGGCGGAGCAGGCGGTCCGCCCCTTGCACCTTCTCGGCGGTTTTGACCTCGCCGACGCGCATATCCACCTTGGCGAAATCCTCAATGCCGATGCGCGCCACCCCTTCGCTCCCGGCCGCGGCGTCGCCCGCTGCCGGAGAAGCCGCGGGGGCCGCTGGCGCCGCGGCTGCGGCGGCGGGGCCAGGCTCGGGGCGAATAGATTTGGCGTTCTGGGCGGCTTCGGCGGCGTCTTTTTGGCGCAATAGTTCCACGGTGGCGGCTTTCTCCAAGCGGGGGAATAGGGGTTGCAAATTCGCGGCGATCGGCTGATCCACCGGCATCTGGCCCCAGGTCAGCCCCTCCAGGGGCAGGTCGGGGCCACCCGGAAGGCCAAGCTGGCGCCACAGGCGCTGCGTGCTTTCCGGCAAGATTGAAGCCAGCAAAACCGCCGCATAGCGCAGGCTTTCGGCGGCGAAGTGGAGCACGGTGGCCAGACGGCTGCGGCTCAGGTCATCGCTTTTTTCCGCCAGTGCCCATGGCTCGCTCTCAACCAAATAGCGGTTGACGCCGGCGATGAGCTGCCACACCGCCTCCAGGCCGCGGGAAAATTGATAATCGGCAACGGACTGGATGAACGTTTCCTTGGCGGCGCGGGCCAGCCGCATGATCTCCTGATCCGCGCCGGTCCAGGTGGCGGCGGCGGAGGGATAGGGGATCCGCCCCTTGAAGTACCGCCCCACCATGCTCAGCGTGCGGCTGGCGAGGTTGCCCCAATCGTTGGCCAGGTCGCTGTTGTAGCGCCCCACCAGGGCGTCGTAGCTGAACGCGCCGTCTTGGCCGAAGCTGACTTCACGCAGCAAGAAATAGCGCAGGGCGTCGGTCCCCAGCACCTGGCGCGCGGACTCGGCGCTGACCACGTTGCCGCGCGATTTGGACATCTTCTCTTCTTCAAACAACAGCCAGCCGTGGGCAATGATGCCGCGGGGCAAGGGCAGTTCGGCGGCCATCAGGAAGGCGGGCCAATAGACGGAGTGAAAGCGCACGATTTCCTTGCCCACCAGGTGCCAGCCGGGCCACAGCTGCTGAAACCGCTCCTGATCGCCGGGCTGGGCGGAGCCGAAGCCGATGCCGCTCAAATACCCGATCAGCGCGTCGAACCAGACGTAAAGGACATGCCGCTCGTCGCCCGGCACCGGCACGCCCCAATGGATGGCGGTGCGGCTGATGGAGAGATCCCGCAGGCCGCCCGCGACGAACGACGTCACCTCGTTGCGGCGGCTTTCCGGCCGGATGAAGTCGGGCTGGTCGCGGTACAGCTTCAGCAGCCGCTCCTGAAAGGCGGACAGCCGGAAAAAATAGTTTTCCTCGGTGACCGTTTCCGTGGGCCGGCCGCATTCCGGGCAGGGCGCGCCGGGAGCGGCTTCATTTAGGAATAGCTCATCGTGAACGCAGTATTGGCCGCTGTATTGCCCTTTGTAGATGTGGCCGCCGGCCTGCAAGCGGCGAAAGATTTCCGCCACCGCCGCCTCATGGCGCGGCTCGGTGGTGCGGATGAAGTAGGAATAGTTGAGCCCTAGGCGGTCCCAGGCGGCGCGAAATTCGGCGGAGATGGCGTCGGCGTATTCCCGCGGGGAGATGCCCGCGGCCTCGGCGGCGCGTTGAATCTTTTGCCCATGCTCGTCGGTGCCGGTCAGGAATACCGCGTCATCGCCCAACTGGCGGCGAAAACGGATGACGGTGTCCGCCACCAAGGTGGAGTAGGCATGCCCGAGATGCGGACGGGCATTGACGTAGTAGAGCGGCGTGGTGAGGTAAAAGCGGCTCATGGCGCAAGCGCCGCGGAACGGCGGCAATCTTTCATGATGCCATGTCCACGGGCGGGCGCGGCGATTGGCGCCGCTTTGCGCCCACGTTCCGCCGCCACAACCCTCCGCGCCGCGGCGCCGCCCTAGGCCATCGCATCCGAAGCATGGCGGTGAACACCGCGCCGCTGCGAAGGCGCTGGCGCCAATCCCGCCGGGTTGGGGCGGGGAAGCCGTTCGTCGGCGCGCGGCGTCAGGCCGAGCCTGGCCTGTCACTCCGCGCGGGAATCCAGATACACGCGCAGCGCTTCCTGATAGACGCGTTTGAGCGGGACACCTGCACGCAGCGCCGCCTCGCGGCAATCTTCGTACTCCGGCGCGGCGTTGGAGTCGCCGCCGGTTTTCACGCGGATGACTCCGTAGCGGGTTTCGACGGGAACGAGTTGGCGCTCCAGGACGGTCCGTTGCGCGCGGTGTGCCCGGACGCCGAGGGTTGTGGTCTCCGCCAGCAGCAGGGCGGTGAGCCGGTCGGTTTCGGCCAGCGGCGCCAGCACCGTGATCCATAGCCCGGGACGATTCTTCTTCATTTGCACCGGGCAGGAGAAAATGTCCAACGCGCCGAGGGCGAGAGCGCGCTCGACCAGATACCCATAGAACTCCGGGTTCATGTCATCCACGTTGGCTTCCAGGACGGCAACCTCGTTGCCCGGTGCGGCGACGGCCGGCGCCGTGGCGGCGCCACCGGCCTCCTCGGCGCGGCCGATGACCAGGCGCAGGAGGTCGGGATGGCCGGGAAGATCATAGCTGCCGGCGCCATAGCCCACGGATTCGGGCCGCAGCGCGGGCATGGCGCCGAAGCCCTGCGCCAAGGTGCGGACCAGGGCGGCGCCGGTGGGCGTCACCAACTCCGCTTCGGTGCCATCCGAATAGACGGGCAGGCCGCGCAGCAGTTCCAGCGTGGCGGGGGCGGGAACGGGAAAGCGGCCATGGGCGCACGTCAACTGGCCGGAGCCCGTGTTGAGCGGGGAGCATTGCAGGCGCTCGATGCCGAGCTGTTCCAAGGCCATGGCGGCGCCCACCACGTCCATGATCGCGTCGTCCTGGCCAACCTCGTGGAAATGGAGTTGGTCGAGCGGCTTGTCGGCGGCGTGGCCGTGAACGCGGGCTTCGGCGCGGGCCAGCGCTTGAAAGACGGTGCGGGCGCGGGCCGCGACCGTCGGGGTTAGGCCCGCGTGGTCGAGAATGCGGAGGATATCGCCTAGCGTGCGATGAGAATGCGCCGCCTCCGCCGCGTGAGAATGGGCGCCGCCCGGGTCGCGGCCGGGTTTAGCGCGGCGAGGCGGTTGTGCCGGGACGTCCCGCGGGTGTTCGTGCGGTGGGGGAACATGCGGGTGGTTGGGTTCAGCGGCGTCGTTGGCGCCGGCGTCCGCCCCGCCCAGCGGCGTGGGTTCGGCGCCCGGTGCGCGGAACCAGAGCCGGACGGCCTGCACCCCAGCCCGGGTGACCGTTTCCGCCTCGATCTTCCCTTCCAACCCCAGGCGGGCGAATGCCCGATTGATCGGGGCGAGGTCAGCGCCCGCCGCGACCGCCGCGGCCAGCAGCATGTCGCCGGAGATGCCGGAACTGGCGTCCAGGAAAGCAAGCCGCATGGTGGAGACCGGCGCCGGTTAGGCGGGCGTGCCCGCCAGGGACGCGGCGGCGCGCTTCTGCAAAATATCGGCGACGATCACCTGGCCATGAAAGCGCCCGTTTTCGATGAAGATCTCACCGGTGTTGGGGCCGGCGATGATGACCCCGCCGAGGTAGAGACCGGGGACATCCGTTTCATAGCACTCCGGATCGCAGACCGGGCGGCCGGTCTTGGCGTCGAAGTTGACGCCGGCGGCGCGGAGAAACTCGTAGTCGGGATGGTAGCCGATGAGGGCGAAGACGAACTCGGCGGGAAGCACCTCGATGGTTGGCGTGCCGCGGCGCCGGATCTTGATGGCGGCGGGCAAAATCTCCAGGACCTCGTGGTCCATGCGGGCGGCGATCTGCCCGGCTTTCAGCCGGTTTTCGATATCCGGCCGAACCCAATACTTGATGCTCGGCGACAGCTCCGGATGGCGGTGAATCAACGTGACCTGCGCGCCGTGGCGATAGAGATCCAAGGCCGCGTCCACGGCGGAGTTCTTGCCGCCGATGACGGCCACGGGCAGGCCAGTGTACGGATGGGCTTCCTTGTAGTAATGAAGAACGTGCGGCAGCCCTTCGCCGGGAATATTCAGATGGTTGTAGAGGTCGTAGTAGCCGGTGGCGAGGACCACGTTTTCGGCGAGGTATTCGGCGGGCTGGCCGGTGCGCTGCGTGGTGCGGAGACGAAAGCGCGCGCCGTCGCGTTCAACGCGGTTCACCAGCTCATACGAGTGAATGCGGAGTTGGTAATGCGCCGCGACTTTGCGGTAATACTCCAGCGCCTCCATGCGCGTGGGCTTGGCGCCGGCGGTGGTCATGGGGATTTGGCCGATCTCCAGCAGCTCCGGGGTGGTGAAGAAAACCATCTGCGTGGGGTAGTTGTAGATGGAATTGACCACGCAGCCTTTTTCCAACACCACGGCCCGCAGGCCGGCCTTCCGCGCCTCGATGGCGCAGGCCAAACCGGTGGGGCCGCCGCCGACAATCGCCAGATCCAAGCACTCCATTTTTCAATTGTAACGTTGCGGGTCGGCGCGCCCGGGCCGCGGAGGGGCGGAAAGGGCGCCGCCGGCGGCGGGGCCGCGGGCGGCGCGCGGGGCCGCGGGATTAGGCGGCGTGAATGGAGGTGACGGCGACGGTGTTCGTGGACAGATTGAGACGGCTCTTCTGGCAAACAAAAGGGGCGGCCGCGCTAGGCGGTCGCCCCGGGGAAGGGCGCGGATGATGCCGCGCGTTAGGTCTTGATGAACGCCATGACGAACACATAGAGCGTCAACGACTCGATGAACACCAGGCCCAGGATGAGCGCGAAACGGATATTGTTCCAAGCCCCGGGGTTGCGCGCGGCGCCCTCGGCGGCGGCGGCGGCGGCATGGCCTTGGCCGATGCCGCAAAGTCCGGCGGCGATGCCGAGGCCGATGACCGCGGCCAACGGGCCCGCCCAGGTGACGGGGCTATAGTGGGTGGCGGCCGCGGGGGCGGCTTGCGCCAGCAACGGAGTGGCGGCGAGCAAAGCGGCGATCGCCGTGGAGAGTTGGAAAAGTCTACGTCGCATGCTACATGGGCTCCTGAATGAATTGCCGCTTGGGAGGTGGTTCCGCTCCGGGCCTGGGGGTCCGGTGGCTCACGCCAAACGGGTGCTGCAAACTCGTTGCGCCATCGCGCCGTTGCCGGGGATCAGTGTTCCTCGGCCACGGCGCCGGCCAGATACACGATGGCCAGCAGAACAAAGATGTAGGCCTGCAACAGCGCTTCGAACACGTGCAAGCCCATGAACACCGAACCGGCCAAGGGAAACAGCGCGGTCATGGTGATGATGACGTAATCGCCGGCCAGCATGTTGGCGTATAAACGCGCCGTCAGCGACAGCATGCGGGCGAAATGGCTGATGACTTCCACCGGCACCATGAGCGGCGCCAATAAGGGCATCGGACCGGCGAAGGACTTGAGATACCGGGGCACGCCCTGCTTCCGGATGCCGTGGGCGTGATAGTAAATGAAGACGATGATCGCCAGGCCCAGCGGCACCGAGGCGCTGGCGGTGGGCGACATGAAGCCGGGCAGAAGGCCGAGAAGGTTGCCCAGGAAGATGAAGACGGAAAGGGTGAACAGGAACCGCAGGAAGCGCTCGCTGCCGTGCCCGATAATCTCCTCCGCATGTTGGCCCAGGCCGCCCCACAGCCATTCGAAAAGATGCTGCCAGAAGCGCGGCGAGTCCAGCGACAGCGTCAGGCCGATCGCGGTGCCCAGCACGGCCAGCACCGCCGCTACCAGGATCTCCATGGCGAGATGGGCGGGGATCGGCGGATTGGCCGCGGGCAGGTGCAGCCAATGGCGCAGCGCCACGGCGGCGGGGCCGAAGGCCTGGTTGAAGATGCGGGTAAACCAGAGTTCTTTCATCGCGGCGCCGGGTAAGGGCTAGGGCTCCGGGGCGGTGGAATCGGTCTCGGGGTCCGCGCCCGCTCGGGGCGCAGGGCTGAGGCCGGCGGATGGTGCCGTCGCCGGTCGCAGCAACTCGGCAATTGCAAATAAGAACACGCCGGCGAACATGGCGAACAGGCCAGCCAGTACCGCCCGCCAAGGCAGCCAGTGCACGACAAATATACCATATAGCCCGCTGGCCGCCAGGGCCAGGCCCAGCCACCAGCGCCCGCGGCCGGCGCTGCGGCCGCGGCGGGCGGACCCGGCACGGGCGGCGCGGCCCAAGGCATCCACGCCGGCGCGAATCAGGCGCAAATTCATCCAGCTAAGGGCCGCGCCCAAGGCGAAGCCCAGCGCCCAGCCGGAGCCATAGGCCAGCGCGGCGGCGGCCGTGCCGGCCAGGGAACAGGCCAGAACCCAGCGATCCATGCGGCGGTCAGTGCGGCGATCCTCGGCATGGGGATCGCCGGCCCATGCAATTGCCGGACTCGGCGCGGCCGCTCCCGCGGCCGGCGCGGAGAAAGGCTCCGGCAATGCGGGCGGGGCGGATTGCGGTGGTCGCGCGGACATGGACCTACTGGGAACTGGTGCGCGCCAGAACGCGAACCAATTCCAAAAAACCCGCGCCGATTCCTAGCACCACGAAAATGATGGTGAACAAGCGGCCGGTGCGGAGCCAGTCGTCCAGGCCGGCGCCGATTAGGTAGCCGACCACGGCGGAGGCGGGCATCATGATCGCCAGGCTGCTGTACTCGGCCAGCAGATACCAAGCCGATTTTTTGCGTTCGGGATCGGTCGGCGGTGGTGGCGGCAGGGTGGGCACGGCGGCAGCAGGACCAAGGCAGTCTCAGGGTTCAGGATAGCGTGAGCGGCTAGCGGGCGGCTCAGGGGACGGCTTCCACGACGAGGAGCGGAGTGTGGGCATTCCGCTGCGCCGCTTGCCACGGGTGCAGGCGGAAGGCGCCTTGCATTCCGGCGGCGCAAAACCCCCGGCGCGGCGGCCGGCGCCAGGCGGAGCGGGGAGGGAGAAGCTCACGCTTCGCGGGGGCCGCGCCATTTGCTCGGGGAGCAGAGCGGGCGTGGAACCGCCGCGAAATTCCGCGCGCCGCAGGCGCGTTGGCAATCGCGGCGGCCCGCCCCCGGCAAGCGACGCGGCGCGGCCCCCAAAACCGGCGTCCCCAACGCGCAGCGGCGCGCGTTGGGGTGGGCAGCCGCGCTGGGGCCCGCGCCAAGCAATCGGCGCGCGCCAAGCGTGCCGTAGCTCTCGATTGCGGCGGCCGAGGATTGATATAATCCAGGCACATTCCGGCCGTGTCCACTTTCTCCCGACGACAATTTCTGGGCGGTTTGGGCGCTTCGGCGCTGGCGCTGCCCTATTCCGCGCCTTGGGCGCGCCGCGTGTCGGCTCCCGCCGCCGGCGCGGCGGCGCCGGCGGGACCGGTCTTTCTCACTGTGCCGGCCGCGCAAAGCGGCATCCATTGGGTGCATGATAACGCCCTGTCGCCGATGCGGTATTTGCCGGAAACGGTGGGCTCGGGGTGCGCCTTCCTGGACTACGACAACGACGGCTGGATGGACATCTTCCTGGTCAACACCGGGCGCTGCGACTTCTTCGATCCGGTGCATCCGCCGCATAACGGCCTCTACAAGAACAACCGGGACGGCACCTTCACCGACGTCACCGCCAAGGCCGGCGTGTTGGGCGGCATCACGTTCGGCATGGGGGTGGCCGTGGGGGATTACGACGGCGACGGCTACCCGGACATGTACGTGACCGGCTACGGGCACAACATTCTTTATCACAACAACGGCGACGGAACCTTCACCGATGTGACCGAGAAGGCCGGGCTGGCGGACCCCAACTGGTCCACCTCGGCGGCGTGGTTTGATTACGACAACGACGGCAAGCTGGACCTGTTCGTCTGCAGCTTCGTCAAATACAGCAAGAACAACAAGGTGTTCTGCGGCGACAACAAGCTGGGCAAGCATTATTTTTGCATTCCGCGGGTCTTCGAGGGCCGGCCCAGCAAGCTCTACCGCAACAACGGCGACGGCACCTTCACCGAGACCGGGCATCTGCTGGGCATCGGCGACCATTTGTGCAAGGCGCACGGCGTGGTGGCGACGGACATCAACAATGACGGGTTTTTGGACCTGTTCGTCTCCAACGACACCTCGGCCAACTATTTGTTTTTGAACCATGGCGGCAAGCATTTCGAGGAGATTGGATTCAGCGCCGGGGTGGCCTACAGCGAGGAAGGCAACCCGCGCTCGGGGATGGGCGTGGACTCCGGCGATTACGACAACGACGGCTGGATGGATCTCTACGTGGACAACATTGACCACCAGCGCTTCGCGCTGTACCGCAATGACCACGATCTAACCTTCACCGACGTCAGCGGGATTGCCGGCATCGGGGCGGCGACGGAGCTGCGCAGCGGCTGGGGCATCCGCTTCATTGACTACGACAACGACGGCTGGCTGGACATCCTGCAAACCGACGGGCATCCGGACGACATGGTCAGCAGCTACGACTTGGACGTCCATTACCACGAGAAGCCGCTGCTGTTCCACAACAACCAGCACGGCGGTTTCACCAACGTCAGCGCCCATGCGGGGCCGGCGTTTCAGCGGCGCTGGGGCTCGCGCGGGCTGGCCACGGGCGATTACGACAACGACGGCCGGATTGACGCGATCGCCAACAACAATGGCGCCGCCCCGCTGCTGCTGCACAACGTCTGCGGCGGCGACGGAGCGCGGAACCACTGGCTGGGCATCCTGCTGGTGGGAACGGACTGCAACCGGGATGCGGTCGGAGCGCGGGTACGCTGGGGTTACGCGGGGCAGCACCAGTGGCGGCTGAAGACGGCGGGCGGCAGTTTTCTTTCCGCGCATGACCCGCGGATGATTCTAGGCATCGGACGGGCGGAGCGGGTGGACTGGCTGGAGGTGCGTTGGCCGCAGCCGTCGGGGCGGGTGGAGCGGTTCACGAAGCTGCCGGTGGACCGCTATATCCGCATCGTGGAGGGGAAGGGAATCGTGGACTAGGCGGCGCTGGGGGGGGCGGAATCCGGTGGCGCGCCGGCTCAGGGCAGTTGGCCGGCGCGCGCGTGGCCGGACGGCCCCCATGGGGGTGAACGGCCACGTCAGGTATAACGTTTGCCGGCGGGGTTTTACTGCCAGGCGGGAGCAGATCACTCCCGGCCGCGGACATTGACCGTGGTATAGCTGATCAGCAGGCGTCCCGGCACGCGTTCCCCCAGCACCTTGGCCGGGCGAAATTCCGTCAGCAGCAGGGCGTCGTTGAGGCGGGCGATGACGGCTGGGCTCCGCGGGCCGGACAGGATACGGTAGCCGTCGGCCTGGCCTTGCGCATCAATGTCGGCCAGCACCAGCACCGGCGCATTGACGTTGACGTCGGCGGGGCGCACCATGCGCGCCGGCGAGGAGAGCGGAAGGGGAACATCGGCGACGGCCGCATTGGCGACCAGCGTGCGTCCCACCGAGCCGTACATGAACGCGAACAGGCAGAGCGCGCCCATCATGCCCGCGGTGGCGGGCACCGCCAGCGCGCGCGCGGCGGTGGCCAGCCGCCAGCGCCAATAGCCCAGAAATTCCCCGCGGGCGGCGGCATGGGAGCTGGACACGCGCAGGCGCAGGGCCAAGCCCGCCGGCGCGGGTTCCGCGGGCAGCGTGGCCAGCGTCGAGGCAATCGCGCGGTATGCCTGGAAGCGGGCGGCGCAGGCGGAGCAATCCTGCAAGTGGCGGATGAGGGCACAGCGCTCGGCGAGCGGCAACTCGCCATCCAAGAACCCCGAGAGTTGACGGCGGACGCTGTGACAGGTCATGGCTGGGCACCCGGCGGGGGACCGTCCATCGCGCCGAGCACCGCGGGGACGGGCAGCCGCGACGGGGAAGGGGCCGGCAAGGAAACGCCGAGCTGCCGGCACAACTCGCGATCCGCCATCAGGCGGCGGCGCAACAGCTCGCGGCCCCGCGTCAGGCGCGACTTCACCGTGCCCATGCGCACGCCGAGGATCTCGGCTATCTCCTCATAGCCGAACCCCTCCATGTCGCGCAGCAGCACGGCGGTGCGATACGGCTCGGCAAGACCGGCGATCAGGCCGTTCAGCCGCTGCTGTCCCTCCGCGCGCATCACTTGCGTCAGCGGGGATTCGGCGGGATCGGGCAACAAATCCGCGGCGGAGGTCCCGCCGGGCAGTTCCACGTCGAGCGAACTCTCCCGCCGGGCGTGGCGCCGCCACCAGCGGCGGTGATTGCTGGCTTCATGCACCGCGATGCGGTAAATCCAGGTCTTGAGACTGCTTTTGCCCTCAAATCGCGCGGCGGCCCGGAAGACCTTGAAGAAGATGTCCTGCAAGGCGTCCGCGCTGTCCGCGGGGTCGCCGAGCATCCGCAAAACCAGCCGGTAAAGGGGCTGGTGATAGATGCCAATCAGGTAGTTGAAGGCGTCCACCGAACCGGCGCGCAACTGGGCCGCCAGTTCGGCTTCACCGCGCGCGGTGGCGACAGGCGCGGTGAACTCGAAGGTGGATTCTTGGGCGTTCATTACCACCACTGTACCGCCGTTCAGGTACGGTCCCAAACGCTTCGATGCATTAAGCCTCGCCCATAGAGACGCCGCAGCGGCGGCAATTGTTCCCGCCAAACGGGCCCGACAGTGGCAAATACGGGTCAACTTCAGGCGCTGCATGGCGCCGCGCGGCGCCGGCGACCACCCCGCGAAACGGGTTCCCGGCCAGCTCGCGGGGGCCGCGCCTTTGGCTCGGGGAGCAAAGCGGGCGCGGCAAGGCCGCGAAATTCCCCCGCGCCGCAGGCGCGCTGACGATCGCGGCGGCCCGCCCCCGGCAAGCGACGCGGTGCGGCCCCCAAAGCCGGGGTCCCCAACGCGCAGCGGCGCGCGTTGGGGTGGACAGCCGCGCTGGGGCCCGCGCTAAGCAGTTGGTTGCTGGTTTTTGGGTTGGACGTGGTCACGGCGGCCGAGAACGGCGGCAGCACGACTACACTGGGGCCATGCGGATTTTGGCCATGGAAACGACGACGGCGCAGGGCAGCATCGCCTGGATGGAAGACGGCGAACTGCAAGCCACTTGCGACCTGGCCGCCGGGCAGTATGCCACGCAGCTGTTCGCGGCGATGGAGCGGGTGGCCAGCCAAGCCGGAAGCAGTTTGGGCAGTGTGGATGGTTTTGCCGTGGCGAATGGGCCGGGGTCGTTTACCGGCGTCCGCGTGGGCTTGACCGTAGTTAAAGGCTTGGTTGAGGTATGGGATAAGCCCGCGGTGGCCATCTCAACCTTAGCCGCCGTACTGGCCTCTCGTGCCGACGCCGCCTCAGCCGACAGCGGCGGCGAGGTGGCGGCTTTGGATGCGGCGCGGGGGGAGGTGTACTTCCGTGTGGGCCGGGAGGGGGAGGATCGGTTAGAGAGTATCGAGGCGTTCTGCCGCCGGCTAGTGGGGTCGGGGTTGCGTTTGGTGACGCCGCATGCGGCCCTCGCGGCGGCATGCGGCGAACGGCTCGGCGCGGACTTTTCGCGGCGCGTGCTGCTGGCGCCGCGGCGATTGGCGGAAGCGGTCGGCAGGCTAGGCGGAGCCGAGTTGCGGCGGCAGTTGGGCGGCGGCCGGGAAACGGCTCTGCGGCTGGACGCCAACTACGTGCGCCGTTCCGATGCGGAGATTTTTGCGCCGCCGCCGGCGCAAATCCACGCCATGGGCGGCGAATAGGCATGAGCATTTTGGTGAACACGCGATGATTCGGCGCGCCACGCGCCAGGACTGGCCGGAGATCGTACGGCTCAGCGTGGAGGCATTTGGCGCATCAGCGTGGCCATGGAAACGCTGGCGTGATCTGCTGTCCGCGGCGCCTCAGCCGGCGGCGGAGCCGGTGCAGGCCTTGGCGCTGGTGGCGGCGCCGGC
>JAKAUF010000033.1 GCA_021827785.1 Acidobacteriota bacterium
GCCCAGCTTGCTCTGCCGCCCTGCGGGCGCGCGGCAGCACCCAAACCGCCGCCGCCAGGCCGGCCCCGGCCAAAAGAACGCCCGCGCGCTGGTTCAGCTTCAACTGGTAGCTGCGCGGGTGGGAGCGGTCATTGAAGCGTCCGCGCGCGCCGTGGTCGCCGGGCACGGGCGCGAAGAGATTATCTGCTTGATGCGGATCGCTGCGCTCCGGCGTGAGTTGGCTTTGGTAGCCGGTCCTGCCCAGATAGCGGTCCAGCGCCCCGGCGGCGATCTTGTTGCCTTCCACCGCCATGACCGTTGATCCTCCAACCAATGTCTGCCGCCGGTGGGGATGCAGGGCCGCGTAGACGACGGCGTCCGCGGCCACCTCCGGCTGGTAAATGGGAGGAACGGGCTGGGGGCGGTGCGCCATGCGATTGCGAACCCAATCGAATTGCGGAGTATTGAGGGCCGGCATATGCACCATGGTCACGCGCACGCGGCTATGCTCATGCAACAGCTCGCAGCGCAGACTTTCGGTAAAACCCACCAAGGCGTGCTTGGCGCCGCAGTAGGCGGCTTGCAGCGGAATGGAACGGAAGGCGAGCGCGGAGCCGACCTGCACGATTACGCCCTCGTCGCGCGCCAGCATGCGGCGCAGCGCCGCCATGGTGCCGTAGACCGCGCCCAGATAGGTGACCTCGGTGACCCGGTGGATCTCCTCGGGCTGCAACTCACGCACCGGGCTGAAGACCGAGACCATGGCGTTATTCACCCAAATGTCCAACGGGCCGAAGGCCTTCTCCACCGCGTCGGCGGCCGCTTCCACCTGTGCGGCGTCGGAGACATCGGTAGGAATCTCCAGCGCCGCACCGCCGGCGGCCTCCACCTCGCGCCGCGCGCCATCCAGGCCGTCGCGGCCGCGCGCGAGCAGGCCAATCCGCGCTTGGCGCCGGGCGAAGGCTCGCACGACCGCCCGTCCCACGCCGGCGGAGGCGCCCGTCACCACGACCACGGGGCTCTGTTTCATCGCGACCTCCAGCGGATTTCGATTCCGCTAGGCAAGCCGGCGATGGCCCACGGATCGCGGGGGGGGCCCAAAGTGCTGGTAGGCGAGCTGGCCGCCGCTTTCCGCTACCGTCCTGCCGGCGACGGCGGCTATCCGCGCGGCTGAAGCTAGGCGGGGGCGAAGTCAATTTTGTGGCGAATGGGATCCACCCGATCCACCAATACGGTGAGCCGGTCACCGACCTTGTACCGGCGGCGGGAGCGTTCGCCAATCAGCTCATGCGCGCCTGGGCGAAGGAAGTACCGGTCGTCGTCGAGGGCCGAGAGGGGGACAAAGCCCTCGATGAACAAGTCCACCAGCTCGACAAAAAATCCCGCTTTGGTCACATGCAGAATCATGGCGGCGAATTCCTGCCCGATCCGTTCCTCCATGAACCGCACTTTTTTCCAGTCCATTAGCTCGCGTTCCGCCTCATCCGCACGCCGCTCGGCTTCACTGCTTTCGGCCGCCATCACTTGCAGCGCTTCGGTGGGATACGGAGCCGCCGCGGGATCACACCGCGCGGCGCCGGCCGCGGGGCGCCAGGGACCATCGCCAACACGCTCCATGCGGATGCCTCCCGGCGGCAACACGGCTTTCAGCACGCGATGAACCAACAAATCCGGATAGCGCCGAATCGGCGAGGTGAAATGCGTGTACGTGGGCGCGGCCAGGGCAAAATGCCCGGCGTTGGCGGCGTGATACCGCGCCTGTTGCAGCGAGCGCAGCATGAGATAGCTGACAATCCGCTCTTCAGGCTTGCCGGCCAGCTGCTCGATCAGGCGCTGGTAGTGCTGCGGCGTGATCGCGATGGCGTCCCCACTGGGCGCCAACTCCACGCGCATTTGCCCGCGCACGCGCCGCCGGATCCGGCGCATGGGAATCGTGACATTCAGGGAGTATCCGAAGCTCGCGGCGACTTCCTCGAACTCGGCGACCTTGCGCGGGTCAGGTTTGTCGTGGATGCGGTACAGGGACGGAACCGCTAGCCGCTCGAGATGGCCGGCGACGGTTTCATTGGCCGCCAGCATGAACTCCTCGATAATGCGGTGGGCGGCGTTCCGCTCCGATTTGGCGATGGAGCGCATCAGGCCAAACTCGTCGAAGGCGATTTCGGCTTCCGGCAGATCGAAGTCAATGGAACCGCGCTCCCGCCGCCGCTGGTTGAGCACGCGCTGCAGTTCCAGCATGACGAAGAAATCCGTGCCGCCGGCGCCGGGTGCGTCCGCGGCGTGGGACAGAATCGCGTTCACCCCGGTGTAGGTCATGCGCTGCGCCGAGCGAATCATGCCGGACGTGAGTTCATAGGCTTCCAGCCGTCCGCCGGAGTTGAATTCCATCAAACAGCTCATCACCAGCCGCTCCGCTTGCGGCCGGAGGCTGCACAGGTCGGTCGAAAGCTCGACGGGCAGCATGGGCACGGCGCGGTCGGGAAAATACACGGAGGTGCCGCGCAGCCGCGCCTCGCGGTCCATGGCGGTGGCCGGGAGAACGTAATGGGCCACGTCCGCGATGTGAACTTGCAGCTCAAAGCCGCCCCCGGCGCGGCGGCGTACAAAGACAGCGTCGTCGAAATCGCGGGCGGTTTCACCGTCTATGGTCACGATGGGCAGGGCGCGGAAATCGCGGCGTCGGGCGATCTCCTCGGCGGGCAGGGTCGCGGGGGCGGCTTCGGCGGCCGCCAAAACCTCCGGCGGAAAGCGATGGGGAAGATGGTATTTGCGGATCATGATCTCGACATCAATGCCGAAATCATCCCGCCGGCCCAGAACCTCGATGACGCGGCCCTTGCTCTCGCCCCCGCCGGGGGTGGGATACTGCGTGATCTCCGCCTCGACCACCAGGCCGTCAAGTTCCGCGGCGGCGCCGCGTTCCGAGCGCTTCGGATGGCGGCGGGCCTCCGGGCCCAAAACGCGATGGCGTTCGGGCGCGGCGCCGGCCCGCAACTCCGGCGGCAGGGCATTGGGGGGTATGAGGATGCGGTCGCGCAAGCGGTCATCGTAGGGCTGGAGGTAATAGGCGGCCAGATGGGGAGCGTAATGCAGTTCGCCCACCACGGTCGCGTGCGCCCGGCGCACAACGCGCACGACTTGGCCCTCTGCCCGTCCCTCGGCGGAGCGGCGCACGATCCGTACCGAGACCGTGTCGCCGTGCATCGCGCCGCCCACGAAGGGAGGTGGCACGAAAATATCGCCTTGCAGATTGCCCGCCAGCGCCGTGTCCACCGGCAGCACGAATGCAAAGCCTTCGCGGTGGACGCTAATGCGGCCGGTAATGGCCGCGGCCGCCGCGCCCGCGGGTTTTACCGAACCCGCGCCCCGCGCCGGCCGCTGGCTGCCGGCAGCGCGGCTGGAGGGAGGCTTGGGCGGCAGCTCAAATCCATGCCGCGTTTCCACCAGCCGGCGCGTGCGCACCAGCTCCGCAAGGATGGCGCGAAGCGCCGGCCGTTCCCCAGCTTTGATCCGCAGCTCGCGCAATAGCTGCTTGAACGTGGCCCGGCGGTGCGGCAGCCCTTCGATATGGGCGACCAATTGGCGCGGATTTACCATCCCGCCCAGTGTGGCACGCACCAGCGCCGCGGTGTCGCTGGGCGGTGATTTCGGGCAGCGGCAGCGACGGCCGTTATTCCGCGTTTGTCCGTGCCAGCAAGACGACCGCCTGGGCCATGGCGATCTCGCCGCCGAACGGGAGACCCTCGGGGGTCTTGGCTTTTACCGAAACGTCGTCCAGAGACAGGCCCAGAGCCGCGGCCAGGCGCTGTTGCATCGCCGCGCGGTACGGGGTGAGTTTGGGGGCCGCGAGGATCACCGTGCTATCCACGTTCGCAATCCGCCAGCCCTGCTGATTCGCCGCGGCCCGCGCCGCTTCTAGAAATTGCAGACTGGAGGCATTACGCCAGCGCAATTCTCCGGGCGGAAAGTGGGTGCCGATGTCACCCGCGCCGAGCGCGCCAAAAATGGCGTCACAGATGGCATGACTCAATACATCGCCGTCACTGTGCCCGGCCAAGCCCCGTTCGTGGGGAAGTTCCACGCCGCCGAGCCATAGCGCCCGGCCGGCGGCGAAGGCGTGGGAATCCCAGCCTTGGCCGATTCGCCACTCGCTGGGTTGCGGCGTTGGCGCGGGCGAACCGGGCATCAAGGATTACCGGCCGCCGCTGGGCCCCGCGGGGCTCGGCGCGACGGGTGCTTTCTTGCCTTTGAGCTTCTTGCCCGTCGAGATGCCGGGATGAAGAATTTCCGAGGGCGCCAGCAAGTGATGCTTCAACTTATGGGGCACGGGAACATCGCGGTGCACCTCCGCCGCCAACATTTGTTTGGCTTGCAGCGCATCGAGCTGATTCGGGGTCAGGGTGGTCAAATCCTTATCCGGCGGATCGGCGTTGGCGAATTGGCCGCTGACGGTGTCCTGGCCCTGGGCGCCGCTGTAGTCGGTGGCCGTGGTGGCGGTGGGCGTGGACACATTGTTCGGGTCCGCGAATCCACCCGTGGGAACCGACTGGAACGCCAGCGGCCCGGTGGCCCCGCCGCTCGGCAGAGCCGACTGAGGCGTGCCGGCCAGGGCGGCGATTTCGGCGTTTTCATTGCCCGCGCTGGAGGGGTTTCTCAGCAGGGGATTGCCGACCTTGTCCGCCCGGGCGAGCTGTTTCAGCGGCCGTCCGCGCAGCATTCCCGTCCACCGGTCCCACCGATTGAGCTTGCCACGCCCGGCAATCTCGGCCCGATTGAAGGCGATCGCCTCCGGCGTCGGGGTCGGAATCGGCTTGTGATAATACGCCAGGGCGCGCTTGGCCCACGGAACCTGCGGGCTCAGCGGATAGCGCTCGATCAGCCGGGTCAGATAGTTTTGCGCCTGTTTGAAGTCACCGATCGCATTTTGCTTGAAGAGCGTATGGTATAGGCCCTTCGGCGTGTTTTCCTCGGCCCAGGAGTAGCGGCTGGAAGTGATCAAATAGGATCGCGCCAGCATGGCCATGGCTTCATCCCCATGGCTAAACAGCGGGTACTGCTTGATGACCTGACGCAGACGGCTTTGTTCCGCCCGGTAGTTGCCCTGGATTGCATAGAACTCGGCGGTGCGGAAGATGCCGTCCGCCAGAACCTCGTCGGTCTCCCGCAGCATTTGCCGCGCCTTTTTGCTCATCAGGCCCGTGGGGTAATTGCGCAGGAACGTCTTCAGGTCGCGCTGGGCCTCCAGCGCCTGGGTGGGATCGCGATCCGGCTTTTGGATCTGCCGGAAGTGAATCATCGCGATTCGGAGCTGGGCCTCGCGGGCCTCGGGCATGTTGGGGAAGAAGGTGATGAAATCCCGATACTGCGCCTCGGCCTGGGCTAGGTCGGACGCCCCGCCCTCGCGATACCAGGAATTGGCGATCGCTAGTTTCGCCTGCGCTAGATATTGGCTGTCCGGATAGGTCTGGATGAGGTTTTGCAGCAGCAGGCGAGCGACGGTGTAGTTGTTGTGCGCAAGGTCCTTCATTGCCCGGTTGAATAGGGTGCGATCCGGCTGCACCGAAGGCAGCCCGGCCAGGGGATTCAGGTTCTTGGGGTGACTGAACAGGCAGCCAGCGTTGGCGAACGCCAGTGCCGCGGCGAGGGGGAAAATCCAGATTCGTCTCATCATTGAACAACCATGGGCGGCGCACCCTGCACCTCACCGCCATTGGTGAGTTCCGCACTCCCGCCACCCGGGGCCGGCGAGAGGCTGCGGTCGCAATCCTTACCGCTAAGTGTACGTCAAAGGAGAGGCGGCAATTCAAGCCTAAATCCAGGCGCTTGGGCGCCAGGCTAGGCGGATACGTGCTCGGGCTTGCTCTGGTGGTGGCGCCGCTCCCAAGCCATCCAAGTCCATCGGATCAGGGTCAAAGCGACCGCGCCGCCGAACGTGTCCAAAACCACGTCGTACCATTGGCCACCACGGCCGTGAACGAAGCTTTGGTGCAGTTCATCCAATGCGGCGTAGCAAAAAATGAAGGCCAGCGTTCCCCAAGCCGCGCGGGAGTGAAACCGCGCGCCACGTCCCAACGCCAACGCCCGGTAAACGACCAAGGCGAGAACAAAGTACACGGTGAAGTGCGCCGACTTGGCCGCCAGCAACTGCCAGAGCCGAAAGTCGCTGACCCGGTGGAGTCCGATCATGCCGAACACCCAGTGCAATATCTCGTTGATGTGGTGGCCGGACCGGGAGTCCTGGGACAGCAAAAAGATGATGAGCGCCCAGATCGCCACGGGTGACCAGGCCGACAACCAAAATGAGAAGGGGCGTGGCGATGATGTGGCGCGAGATGCGGTCAAACTGGAGCTCCAATGGAACTATTGTAGCGTTGCGCCGCGCGAAACAGTGCCGGCCGAATCCACCCTGGCTGCATTCGGCGCGGTTGTGGCTCGCGCGGTTGTGGCTCGATGGTAGCCCCAATAGGTTTCCACCTTGGCCTCATCAAAGGTTTTGAACAGCAAGATTGTCGCTTGCAGCCGAAACGCGATGCGCCGTGGGAGCCAGACCCCCGCCGCAATCCGTTGCAGTTCCAGATCCAAGGTGGCGTGATGCACCGTGGCGAGAATGCCGGCGAAGTACTTTACCGGCCGGAACGTGTGCATTTCGACGCGAACCAAATGCAGATCCTTGGCGTCGATCCATACCGTGCCGCGTGAGGCGAGCAGCACCTGTTCCGCCCGCGTGGTATGGGGGACGTTCGGATTGGGCCAGGCGGGATAGACCCACGTGGTCCGGCCATGCCATTGGAGGACTTTGGCGGGACCGTAGTGAAAATCCTCGGCTAGCTTCTTAAACGAATACGAATGGCCATGAAACTCGACCGCGCCCAGGGGCGGCGGCTTGCGCCGCGCCAACTGGGCGACGCGCTCGGCGGCGGCGCGCTGCTGGTTGGCGAGGGCGCGCGGGCCGAGCGGCTTGCCGCCCACGGCGATGGCGGGAGCCACGGCGCGGCCATGCACGTAAAACACATGCACGGTGCGGTCACTACGGCTACCATCCTTCACCAGGATGATTCGCTCCTGGTGAAGGTACCGCCACAGCGCCGCTTCGTCCGCGGTGAAATTGCGCAAGACCGCGGGGCGGATGGCTCGTGCGGTGGGCGGCGAGGGCGGCGACGGCCGCGCGCTACCCTGACACCCCACCGTCGCCAAACCGACCAGCAGGATCGTTCGCGGCCAGCGCCCAAACCGGCGGAAGTCGCGCGGCCATGCGCCGCGGCGGGAGGAGCGGGAATGGCGGGCTCCGTCCGGCGCTGGCGCGCCCTCTGCACGGCGTTTCAGGAGGATACCGTCTCCTCGGTTTCCTGCGGCGTCTGGATGGGCCGGAATGCCAATCCGTCGTTTTCCAAATAGGCTTCAACGAACGCCGGCACCGGCAGCTGTCCCTGGATGACCAGCTCGGAGAGCGGGTCCTCCACGTATTTCTGTAGCGCTCGGCGCAGCGGGCGAGCGCC
Organism: Acidobacteriota bacterium; assembly: GCA_021827785.1. Taxonomy (GTDB): domain Bacteria; phylum Acidobacteriota; class Terriglobia; order Terriglobales; family SCQP01; genus JAKAUF01. The sequence goes on from JAKAUF010000033.1 coordinate 7,476, forward strand.
ATACGAACGGTCGCCACAGGTCTTGTCCAAGATCCACCGCTTGGCTTCCAGCGGCAGGGTCAGCGTGACGTTTTTATGCGCCAGATGCCGGTTCATCTCCTGCACCAGGATCTCGATCACTTGCAGCAGGTCGTCATCGCCCAAGGCGTTGAACAGAATAATCTCGTCCACGCGATTGAGGAACTCCGGATTGAACAGGCGCTTGACCTCGTTGCGCACCAGATCTTCCACCTTGGCGGCGGTGTGTTCCTCGTGCGGCGACTGGAAGCCCAGATTGCCCCTTCTCTCCAGGTGCCGGGCGCCGATGTTGGAGGTCATCACGATGATGGTGTTCTTGAAGTCCACGGTATTGCCCAAGCCGTCGCTCAACTGGCCGTCTTCGAAGACCTGGAGCAGGATGTTGAAGACGTCGGGATGGGCTTTTTCAATTTCGTCCAGCAACACCACGCTGTAGGGCGCGCGCTTGACGCGCTCGGTCAACTGGCCGCCGTCTTCATATCCGACATACCCCGGGGGCGAGCCGATGAGCTTGGAAACCGAGTGCTTCTCCATGAATTCGGACATGTCGAAGCGGATCATCGCCTTCTCGCTGCCGAACAAGAACGCCGCCAGTGAGCGGGCCACCTCGGTCTTGCCGACGCCGGTCGGCCCCAGGAAGAGAAACGAGCCCACCGGACGGTTCGGGCTCTTGAGCCCGGCGCGGCTGCGGCGGATCGCCCGGGCGAGGGCGGAAATCGCCTTGTCCTGCGACACCACCCGTTTATGCAGTTCCTCCTCGATGCGCAGGAGCTTCTGCATCTCCTCTTCCTTCACCGCATGCACCGGCACGCCGGTCCAACGGGCCACCACGTCCTCGATATCCTCGCGCGTCACCACGCCCGCGGTCGAGTCGTCCATGTGGTATTTTTCGCGCAGCAGGCGCTGCGATTCCCGTTCCTTGCGTTCCTCGTCGGAGTAAAACCGGGCTTTCTCGAATTCATGGTTGGCGATGGCGCCCTCCATGCGGTGGACGATGAATTTCAACCGCTTCTGCACCTCCAAGAGCTCATCGGGGAGGGTGGTTTGCCGCAGCTTGACGCGGGCCCCGGCCTCGTCAATGAGGTCAATGGCCTTGTCCGGCAGAAAACGATCGGGGATATAGCGATTGGAGTGCAGCACCGCGAAACGCAGGGCTTCATCGGTATAGGAAACGGCGTGGAACTTTTCGTAGCGGTCCTTGATGCCATTCAGGACCTGCACGGCCTCGTCCTCGTCCGGCGGCTGCACCTTGATGGACTGGAAACGGCGCTCCAGGGAGCGATCTTTTTCAATGCTCTTGCGGTATTCTCCCGGCGTCGTGGCGCCAATGCATTGAATTTCGCCGCGGGACAAGGCCGGCTTCAAGATGTTGGCCGCATCCAAGGAGCCTTCCGCCGAGCCGGCGCCGACCAGGGTATGAAGTTCGTCAATGAAGATCACCACGTTTTGGTTCTCCATGAGTTCCTTCATGATGGTTTTCAGCCGCTCTTCGAACTGGCCGCGGTATTTGGTGCCGGCGACAATCAGCGAGAGGTCCAGGGAGAGGATCCGCTTGTCGGCCAAAAAGGTCGGCACGTCGCCATCGGCGATCCGCTGGGCCAGGCCCTCGACGATCGCCGTCTTGCCCACGCCCGGTTCGCCGATCAGCACGGGGTTGTTCTTGGTGCGGCGGCAGAGAATCTGCACCATCCGCTCCAGTTCGTGGCGCCGCCCAACGAGGGGGTCGAGCTGATTTTCCATCGCCGCCTGGGTCAGGTCGCGGCTGAATTCCGTCAGCAGCGAGCTTTCCTTCGGCCGGCTGCTGACCTTTTCCTGCGCCGCCCGCGCCAGCTCCTCGCGCACCTGCGCCAGACGCAGGCCGCGGCTGGAGAGCAGTTCGGCGGCGAAACAACGTTCCTCGCGCAGCAGGCCGAGCAGCAAATGCTCGGTGCCGATGTGCTTGTTGGTCAGCCGTTCGGCCTCTTCCGCCGCGTAACTGAGCACCCGCTTGCACTCATGGCTGAGGGGCAGATCCACGGAGGTCGAAACGCGCTCCCGTGGCGTCGTGCGGCCCTCGATCTCCTTGCGGATGGACTCAATGGTGGCGTGCGAGCGCAAAAAGCGGTTGGTCAACGCCTTATCCTCGCGCAGCAATCCCAATAAAATGTGCTCCGTTTCAATATAGGGACTGCCGCACTGGCTGGCTTCATAGCGGGCAAAAAAGACCACCCGCCGCGCTTTTTCCGTGTATCGCTCGAACATGGCGTTTTCGTCTCCCCCGTCAGGCTGCCGGTCCCAAGGCGCCGGCGTGCAACCGCAAGACCCGGTCGCATCCGCGGGCGATGGCCGGGTTATGGGTAACCAAAATCGAACTGAGGTGATGTTCCCGGTGCAGCCGGGCCAACAGAGAAAAGATCCTTGCGCCGGTGGCTTCGTCCAGATTGCCGGTGGGTTCATCGGCCATCAGCCAGCGAGGCCGCGTCACCAGGGCCCGGGCCAAGGAGACGCGCTGTTGCTCGCCGCCGGATAGCTCGCCGCCGCGATGCTGGGCACGATCGGCCAGGCCGACCTCGGCCAACCACTCCTGGGCGCGATGCGCCGCGTCCCTTGCTCCCACTCCCGCCGCCAGCAACGGCATCATCACGTTTTCCTGCGCGGTGAACTCGGGCAACAGATAGTGGAACTGCCAGACGAAACCGATTTCACGGTTGCGAAATACCGCCAACTCGTCATCATCGAGTCCGCGGAGGGAGCGTTGCCCAAAGTATACGTCTCCCGCCGAGGGCCTGTCCAGACCGCTGAGAACGTGGAGCAAGCTGCTTTTTCCGCTTCCCGATTCGCCCACCACGGCCACCATCTCCCCGGGTTCGACGTATAGCTCCAGGTGCTCGAAAACCATCAGCCGTTCCCCGCCGGAGGGGTACCACTTGCATAAGCCTTCCGCCCGCAAGGGCTCGAGGGCCCGGGCGCCTCCGGCGGCGGCGCGCTCCGCCCGCTGGGAATTGGATGCGCCAGGAGGGCCAACGATTCCGGCCTCGGCAATGGGCCGCGGTGACATCTTTTGTTATTATCCGCCACCCGGCCGCGCAAACCGCTACAGTAAAAAGGGGCGCGATTAGCCGCCGCGGCTCCCCCCGGCCCATGAGCTTGTCTTCTTTTGTCGCCCTTCGCTATCTGCGGCCGCGCCGCGGGCGGGGGCTGGTGTCGGTGATTACCGCCATCGCCATCCTCAGCTTCGCCGCCGGCGTGGGGGCGCTGATCCTGGCCCTGGCCATCACCAACGGCTTCCGCCAGGCGCTGCAAACCGAACTGGTCGGCGCCACCACGGAACTCAACCTGCAGCACCGCGAGCCCACCGGCATCCACCATTACCGCGCGCTGATGCGGCGGCTGGCGCGCCTGCCCCATGTTCGCGCGCTGGCGCCGGCGATCTATGACGAGGTGTACTTAAGCCGCGGCGCGCGCGGCGCGGCAACCTTCGTAAAGGGCGTTATCCCGCGCCAGGAGCTGCGCGTCAGCCGCATGCTGACCCATGTGATCGCCGGATCCTGGCAGCCGCTGCAGGCGAATCCCGCCGCGCACGATTTGATCTTGGGCCGGGGGCTGGCGCGGTCGCTCGGCGTGGGCGTTGGCGGTTACGTCCAGATGTACGTGCCCAACGCCGTGCTCACGCCGCTGGGTTATGCCAGCCGCTCGGTCTCGTTTCGCGTGGTGGGCGTCCTGCGTTCCGGCTTTGAGGACTTCGATTCGCAATGGGCCTACACCGGCTTTCGCGCCGCCCAGCAGCTCCATCCCGGCGGGGATTACGCCAGCGTGATCGAGTTCGGGCTGGATGACATCTATGCCGCCCCGGCGGTGGCGCAGGCGGCGATGCAGCTGGCCGGGCCGAAGTTCGCCGCCACCACCTGGATGGCGCAAAATCACGCGATCTTCCAGGCGCTGCAGACCGAACGCCTGGGCACGGTGCTGATCATCGGCTTGATCGTCTTCATCGCCGGGCTGAACGTCCTGATCTTGCTCAGCATGTTGGTCATCGAAAAGCGGCGCGAGATCGCGGTCCTGCTCAGCATGGGGGCGCGGCGGCGGCAGATCCGCCGCATCTTTATCTATCAAGGCGTGGTCATCGCCATCGTCGGCACGGCCATCGGCTTGGCGGTGAGCTTTGCCTTCGCCTGGGCGGCCAATGCCTATCATTGGATTCCGTTGTCGGCGAAGGTCTATGCTGTCAATTACGTGCCGTTTGATGCCCGCTGGAGCGACGGCGTGATGGTCGCCGCGATCGCCCTGCTGGTCAGTTTGGTGGCGACGCTGTATCCGGCGCGCCGGGCGGTACAGATCCGCCCCGCCGAAATTCTGCGCTACGAGTAGCCGCCGCCGCGGCGCGCGTTCCGGTTGCCTCTCCGCGCACCTCGGCTGTCCTAACCGCCCAAAGACACGCCCGCCGGCGCGGCGCGGTACATGGCTATAATGGCGCGCATGGGCAGGTGGCGCGGCACGATATGCGGGACGATGGTGTGCGTTTTCGCCCTTGCCGCCTGGGC
>JAKAUF010000353.1 GCA_021827785.1 Acidobacteriota bacterium
CAGCAGCGAGAACCGAGACATCGGCAGGCTCCGCATGGGGTGGGGGGTGTGAAGCGCGCTCATATTTAAGACGGCATCCGCCGGCGTGAGGTTTCAGCCCGCGCCCACCCGTGGCCCGGCTCACTTGCCCACGCAAAAGCGCGCAAAGATCACTCCCAGTATATCTTCGGTCGTCGTTGGCCCGGTGATTTCATCCAGGCTCCGCAACCCCGCATGCAGATCCACCAGCACCGCTTCGTGCGGCAGGCCGCCCGCCAGCGCCGCTCCCGCCCGCCGCAGCGCGTTTTGCAGTTCCTGCAAACAGCCGGCATGGCGCGCATTGGTCAAAAAGTCACTGTTTCCGTCTAGGTCAGGCAGGCAACGCCGCCGTAGCTGGCTCCGCAGCGCCTGGATGCCGCCTCCCGTGCGCGCGGAAACTAACGGAACCGCTTCCACCGCCATCCCATCGCCCCCCGCCTCAGCCCATGCAGCTGTCAGCTCGGCTGCGCTCAGGCGGGGCGCCAGGTCGCATTTGTTTAGGGCCGGTAAGCAATGGGGCCAATGCGCCAGCCGGTGCAGCAGCGTAGTGTCCTCCGGCTGGAGAGGTTGGGAAGCGTCAAAAAGCGCCAGAACCAGCTCGGCATCGGCGGCCGCCTGCCAGCTGCGCTCGATTCCCAGCACCTCCGGCTCGCTTTCCCCTTGCCGCAGCCCGGCGGTATCCACCAACCGCAGCGGGATGCCGTCCAGATCCATGGCCTCCGCAATCGTATCCCGCGTGGTGCCCGGCGCGGCCGTCACAATGGCTCGCTCGCTCGCCAACAGCGCATTGAACAGGCTGGACTTGCCCACGTTCGGCCGACCGACGATCGCCACCGTCAATCCTTCACGCACGATGCGCCCGTGGCGAAAACCTGCCAATGCCCGCGCCGTCTGGCGATCCAGTTCGGCAATGCCGGCGGCGATCCATTGATCACTCGCCACGGGAACATCGTCATCGGCGAAGTCAATCCCTGCCTCGAGTCGGGCAATCCATTCCACCAGGACTTCCCGCAACGGCCCGAGCTGGCGGGCTACCGACCCTTGCATTTGCCTCGCCGCCACCCGGGCCTGCCAAAGCGTTTCCGCGGAGATCAGGTCATGCACCGCTTCCGCCTGTGCCAAATCCAGCCGTCCATGGAGAAACGCCCGGCGGGTGAATTCGCCCGGGGCGGCCAAACGGGCCCCCGCACCTACCGCCGCCTGCACCATCGCCGCCAGGAGCACCGGCGCCCCGTGCCCGGAAATTTCCACCACATCCTCCGCGGTGTAGGAACGGGGGGCGGGGAAGTAGGTCACCAAGACTTCATCCAAAGCACCGGCGCCTAGCGCGGGCTCGCGGCCGGCGCCATCCGGCTGAGCCACCGCAACGGGAAAAAACATCCGCCGCACCTGGCGGGGAGCCAGCGCTGGAACCGCGCCGTCCTGTAAGCGCAAAATCGCCCGCGCGACGTCCGCGGCGCGGGGGCCGGAAAGGCGGACGATCCCCAGGCCTCCCCGTCCGGCGGGAGTGGCCACGGCAACGATGGTCTCCCGGTCTTGCGCGCGCCAATCCTCCCACCTGTCCATGGTTCCATTTTCTCCCGCCCTTCCGGCCAGGACGCAGGAAAGCTAGCTGGGCGGACGGCCAATTTCATAGCCATTGGGGCCAATTTTGTGAAAGGATGTTGCCGTGGCCTACAGCATCCTACTCGCCGATGACAGCCAGCATGCGCAGCGTGACGGCAGCCGCATTCTCTCCGAGTTGGGGTATGAGGTGGTCACGGTTAGCAATGGCTCCGCGGCCTTGCAGCAGCTGGAAGACCGGTCGTTCGATCTGGTCATTGCCGACACCTCGATGCCTGGGTTGACCGGGCTGGAAGTTTGCCAGCGCATCCGTGAGCGCCCCGAATGGACAAGCCTTCCCGTCCTGCTGGCGTTGGCCGCCTTCGAGTTGTATGACGCGGGCGAAGGGCGCCGCGCCGGCGCTGACGAGGTCATTCAAAAGCCCTTCATTCCGTCGGCGCTGGAGCGCGCCGTTCAGACACTTCTGGCGAAGTCCGGCAAAGTCGCCGTCCCCACAGCCGCCGAGGATGCGACCGTGAAGACGAATGCCGCCGCCGAGGGCGCGGCCTCAGATCTAGACGCCAGGGAAGTGGCGGGCGACGATCGCCCGCCAGCCCCGGCTGAAGAATCCGCCTCGACCGCCAGCGAACCCATGTCCGCTGCGCCGCGCACTGAGCCTGCACGGGAAGTCGAAACCGATCTCGGCGCGGGTGAATCCGAGCCGCAGGTGGAATCGCCGGCCCCCACTCCGGGAGAAGCGGTATCGGCCGGCGGGGTGGATCCCGCCGCTCAGCCGGTCACGTTGGAAGCGGTTCCGGCCTCGCCTTTCCCCGCCGTGGACGCATCCGACCAGCCACCCCACGCACTTTCAGCTCCGGGGGAACCGGTTCGGCCGCGTTGGGAAGTAGAAGCGTTGGAGGTGGTTTCAGAAGACGACGTAACGCCCATGCCAGCCACTCCTCCGCTGGCAGCCACCGCCGCCGCCGGCCCGCTGCTGTCCGCCTCCGCAGCTCCCGCGCCGGGTAGCTGGCTGGCGACTTTGGCCGAACTCAAGACTGCGGTGGAGTCCGCTCCGCAAGCGGCGCCCCCCGCACCCAAATCGCCAGCCGCCGCCGAGCCGGAAGATGTCTTGTTGTCGGCGTGGCGCGAGGCCATGGCCGCCGCCCCTAACTCACGGGCACAGGTGGATTTGGCGGCTGCCCTGAATGCGGTGGATGAAGTGTTGGCGCAATATTTGGCGCCTATGATCGCCGGCGAAGCCAGCGACCAAATCGGCCGCCGCCTGCGGGCGTTGTCCCACTAAACTCCATCCGCCGGGCCATTCGCGGGGGCCGCGCCTTTGGCTCGGGGAGCAAAGCGGGCGCGGAAAGGCCGCGAAATTCCCCCGCGCCGCAGGCGCGCTGGCAACCGCGGCGGCCCGCCCCCGGCAAGCGAAGTGGCGCGGCCCCCACAGCCGGGGTCGCCAACGCGCAGCGGCGCGCGTTGGGGTGGGCAGCCGCGCTGGGGCCCGCGCCAAGCAATGCGGCGGTGCGCGCTTCGCGGTCTCACTTCACCCCGTGCGGGACGGCATGGGATCGCTCTCGCAGCACCGGACCTTTGGGTGGTAGCGCCGCCGTGACGCGGGCGATTTCCCGCAGCAGCGGAATGGCCTGAGCCGGCGGGGGCACCGTACCCGCCAGGACTTCTTCATGCCGCGTCGCCTTGCCGTACATGGCGATATTGCCGGTATCGTCGGGCTGGACCACGGCGCCGCTTAAGTCCACTCCAACGAAGGCGCCATGGCTGCGGGAATAGGTCAAGATCGCCGCGTTCAGGGACGGATTGGTGCTGGCTTCCGCTTTCCGCCCGATCGGGCCGGCCGCGGCGCTGGCGCTGGCGCCGATCTTGATCTTGTTGCTGAGCATGCTCTCCAAGCCGTGTTTGCTTTGGAAGATCAGCACCATATCACTGGATTGGCCGCCGATCTGGAAGCCGTAACTGACCCCCGCCAGGGCGATGAACGCCGGGGCCGACCAGCGGTTGTGGTTGCGGCAAGTGACGAGCCCCTTGCCGTACTGTCCGCCGATGCCCAGGGCGAAATGCTTTTCTCCTGGAATGATGGCAATGCACTTGGCGCCGTGCAGGATACCTGAGGGGATGGTGGTGTGGCGAAAAATGCGCGTGGCGGCCTGAATGCGCGAGATATCATCGTCGCGATTCGAGGTTGCGGAAAAAGTAGGCGCCACCAGCAGCAACACCGCCGCGGGCAGAAGCGCAAAGAAGAACACCAGAGGCCACCATCGCCGCATACACTCTCCCTCCAACGGGATAAGAGCCCGGGAGAGGCTCTCGGGTTGCCATTCCCGGCTGCTTCCCTTGCGTGGCTGGAAACCACGGCCGGCGCGGCGCCATCTCTTGTCTGCATGGCGGTGGTCTGGAGCGGCTATCTCACTTTCGGCCTGGTCACGCTCCCGGTTCGCCTGTTTTCCGGGGCCCGGGGCGAGCGGGTCAGCTTTCATCTCCTGCACGCCAAGGATCACGTGCGGCTCAAGCAACAGATGGTCTGTCCCGAGGACGGCGCCGTCGTTCCCCGTAATGAGAGCCTGCGAGGCTATGAATATGCCAAGGGAGAATACGTCACCCTGAGTGAAGAGGAAATTCGCCAAGCGGCGCCGGCCACGCAGAGGCAAATGGAAATTTTGGCCTTCTGCCGCGCCGCGGAAATAGATCCCTTGTGGTTTGAATCCTCCTATTACTTGCTTCCCGAGCCCGCCGGCCTGCGCCCCTACCGGCTGCTGTTCGCAGCCATGGAACACACCGGCTTCCATGCCCTCGCCAAGATTTCCATGCACAACCGCGAGTACCTGGCCGCCCTGCGCCCCAGCCGCCTAGCCGGCGTTCCGAACGCCGCCCAGCAGCCCGCCGGGTTGCTGCTGCATATCCTGTATTACCCGGATGAACTCCGCGTGGCTGAAGGCTTTGGCGCCGCGGTCGGGGAGGACGACGCGGTCACCGCGGAGGAGTTGCGTCTGGCCGAGCAATTGATCTCCGGCTTGAAGCAAAACTTCGACCCCAGCCAATACCATGACACGTATCGCGAACGCCTAGAGGCTCTGGTCGCGGCAAAGTTGGAGGGCCGGCCGGCGAAACCCAAGGAAAAGGCGCCCCGCCTGGCTCCGGTCGTGGATCTCATGGACGCCCTTAAGCGCAGCTTGGCGCAGGGCGCGAAGGAAAGAAAGCCAATTGGCGCCGCGGCAGCGGACAAGAAACCCGCGCATCGCCGCAAGCGCCCCGCCGCCTAATGTCGCGCCGCTCTCTGAGCCGGAACGCCTGTGTCACCCGTTCGCTGCCTGGCTTTTAACCCACTGGGATGCGCCGGTCGTTGCGATCCAGCACGCCAGCCTGGAAAGCGCTCTCGCGGAATTGCAATGGGCAGGTGCGCCCTCCTGGACCGCTCGCTGCACGCTGGCCCCCGCTTTACGCCAATGACGGAACCCTGGGGCAGCCGCCCTGAATTCGCTCCGCTCCCGGGATCCGCCGCAGCGCGGCCGAGGCGGCGCCGCCGCGCAGTCCGCGATCACTCGTAGCGCAGCGCCTCCAGCGGGGCGATGCGCGCGGCGCGCCGGGCAGGGAAGTAGCTGGCCAGCAAAACCAGCAGGACCATGCCGGCCGTGACCAGGGCGAATGTCAGCGGATCGAAAGCAGAAACGCCGAATAACATGCCGGCAAGCAGCCGCGTCAGCAGCGCCGCGACCGCGATTCCGATGCCGGCGCCGATTAGGCCCAGCCGCAGGCCCTGCCACAAAACCATCCGCTGCACCGCGCGCGGCTGCGCCCCGAGGGCCATGCGCACGCCGATTTCTCCCGTGCGCTGCGTGACGGTGTAGCCGACGACGCCGAAGACGCCTACCGCCGCCAGCACCAACGCCAGCCCGGCAAAGAGCGTCAGCAGCAACAAACTGAACCGCTGCGGCGCCAGGGACGCGGCGATCACGCGCGACATCGGCTCCATGTTGCCCACCACCAAGTTGGGAGCGACCGCGTGGATCGCATCGCGCAGATCCGCCTCGGTTGCCGCCGCCGGGCCTGCCGTCCGCACCATCGGCGCCAGAAAGGGAAGCGGCGTCTGCGCATACGGCACATAGATGTGCAGCCCCGCCGGCTTCCCGAGGCTGGTGTATTTGCTGTCGCCCACCACCCCGACGATGGTCCTCGGCGTCGAACCCAGCGGGACAATGCTCGCTGGCGCGCTGATTGTTAGCGTGTGTCCGATGGGGCTTTCGTGCGGGTAAAATCGCCGCGCCAGCGTCTCATTGATGATCGCCACCGGCGCGGCACCCGCGGCGTCCGTCGCGCGAAACGCGCGCCCGGAGACGACCGGGATGCCCAACGTGGCGAATAGTCTTGGACTCACGCCATCTAGATCCGCGGACAAATGGTGCGCCGCCGCGCCTTGCGCGACGCCCGGTAGACTAAAGGACAGGCTAACGTTGCTGCCGCTAAGCGGCTGTACTGTGACCAGCGCAGCGCTGGTCACTCCCGGCATCGCCGCCATGCGCCTCTCCAATGCTTCACCGAAGGCGCGTAGGCGCGGAGCATCGGGATAGGCAGACTTGGGTAGTTCCAGCTGTGCCGTCAGCAGATGGCTCGGCTGGCGGAATCCACTGGGCACATTTTCCAGCCGCCAGAAGCTGGTGATCAGTAATCCCGCGCCGGCCAGTAGGACCAGCGTCAGCGCTACCTCCGCCACAATCACTGCGTTGCGCGCCCCGGATCGCGCGCCTGCGGCGGCGGACCGGCCGCCTTCCTTCAGCCCCGCTTGTAGATCGCTGCGCGCCGCCTGCCACGCCGGCATGGACCCAAATAGCAACCCGGTGACGACGGCGATGCCTGCCGTGAACAGCAGCACCGGCCAGCTTAGACCGGCAGGCGGCACATTGGGCAGGTTATTCCGGCCCAGCCGTGCCAGTGGGGCCAGCGCCCATCCCGCCACCAACACCCCGCCCGCGCCGCCCACCAGAGCCAGCACGACGCTTTCCGTCAGCAATTGCCGCACCAGGCGTCCCCGGCCCGCTCCTAGCGCCAGGCGCAGGCTCAATTCCCGCTGCCTCCCTGCGCCTCGCGCCAGCAGCAAATTCGCCACGTTCGCGCAGGCAATCAACAGCACGAACGCCACCGCCGCCAGCAGCATCAGCAAGGCGGGTTTCACCCCGCCGGCGATGTCTTGTTGCATCGCCACTACGCTGACGCCTTCACGCTCGCCGCTGTCGTACTTCCGTGCCAGCGCCGACTGGATCGCCGTCATCGCCGCTCCCGCCTGTTCCCGGCTTACGCCAGTTCGCAGCCGGGCGATGGCGCGCAAATAACGCGCATCGCGGATGGTCAGCAAGGAGCCGCCGAGCAGCGGGTCATTCTCCTCCCCAACCCAAACTTGCATCGTCGGCCGCTGAATGGGATACGCAAACCCGGCAGGCATCACGCCGACAACGGTGAAAGCCCGGCCACCGAGCTGAATCGGCTTCCCGATGATCGCCCGCCCGCCCAAATCGTTCTCCCACAGCCCGTGGCTGATCACCGCCGCCAGCGGCCCGCCGCGCACATGGTCGGCGGCACTCAACCCGGCGCCTTGCGCGGGCCGCACGCCGAGAGTCCGGAAAAACCCGGACGTGACGTACGCAACTTGCAGTGCCCGCGGCTCGCCGCGCCCAGTGAGCGTGATTTCATCAGTGCGGAAAGCGGCCAGGCTCGAAAACACCCGCCCCGACTCCGTCCGCCAATCCTGAAGCGTCGGATACGAGACCTGACCCCGCGCAACTCCCCGTGAAGGGATCGTCGTGTAAAGACTGACCAACCGTCGAGAATGCGGGAAGGGCAGCGGCCGCAGCAGCACTCCCTCCACCACGCTGAACATCGCAGTGTTCAGCCCAATGGCCAGCGCCAGCGCGACCACTGCCAGGCCGAAAAACCCCGGGGCTCGCCGCAGCTGGCGCACCGCAAAGCGGAGATCTTGGATCAGGCCCATCGGAAATTAGGCTAGCAGTCCGTGGGCCACGTTCTAGCACGGAAGGTAAAGGATTTAACCGCTCCCGCGCACAGCGAACTGTCCGCTCGCGGGACGCTCGCGTCCGGGCGCGGACAACTCGCCGGAACACAAGTTTACATAATATATCTTATCGGACATTATCGCGCCCGCATTTATGCCGCCTTCTTGCCCGAAATGGCCTCAATCTTCACTTCCCGCGGCAGCGCCTTTTCCGAAATCGGCGCCGTCACCTCCAGCACGCCGTTGGTCATTTGCGCCTGCACCTTATCCGGCTCCACGCCTTCCGGCAGCGGCACGACGCGTTCAAAGGTCCCGTAGCTGAACTCGCGTTGCAGGAATCGCTCGTCGGAGATGTTTTCATCCCGCCGGCGTTCCCCGCTGATGGTCAGCTCGTTGCCATGCACCTGAACCCGAATGTCCTTTTGTTCGACTCCGGGCACGGCCAGCCGCACGTGGTATTGATTCTGGTCCACGTAGCATTCCACCGGCGGCAGCCATCCCACTGCCTGGCCCCGCCCCGCGAAGAACCCTGGCATGTCGAACCAGCGGCCAAAGATGTCATCGAAATTCCGGCGGAAGTCCCACAGATCCTGAAGAACCGGCTCCCGCCGCGCCAAACCCCGTTGCGCCATATCGGCACCTCCCAGTGACGGTTGGATGCGCGCCGGGATCGTATTGTCGGTTGGCTACAGCTTGGCCGCCATAGCGAAGCCGCTAATCGCCGTCCGCAGCATGGGCTGGATGCGCCGTTCGTTCACCAGCCGCTCGATCTCCTCGCCCAAATGGACCTCCGGCGGCGTCAGCCGCGCCACCTCATCCACCCGCGAGCCGGCGGCCAGCGCCTCCGGCTGATCCTCCGCCAGAACCTCGACCTCTTGGCCCGCAAAGCTCTGGCGCAAGATGTCCAGGAGGCCCGCGAACACCAGCCGCAGCGTCTGTCCCGCCCGCTCCGCGACCTCCGGGTTTCGCATCAGGTCTGACCACGGAAGCAGCTCATCCCAAAGGATTTGCGAATACGTCAGAACCACGACCCCCAAATCCTTGAGGTGCAACTCGAAATCCACATGGTAAAGCAGCTCATCGGGCAGGCAGTTTTCGACATCCAGGCGAATCCCACCCACCTCGATTTCCTCCAACCGATGCCGGTGTTTGGGCACTGGGGCCACCGGCTGTTCGCCTCCCGGAGGACCAGCGGGAAACAACGCCCGGTTCACCGCCGCTCGCAGATCCAGCGGCCAAGCCAAGTACGCCATCGTCTGTCCGCCGATTTGCAACCACTCCGGCTGCACCCCGATTTTGGCCATCAAGCCTTTCAGGTCCGGCCGGCCAAGCTTGTTTTGCAGCAGGATCAGATTATCGTCGCTGGCCGTCATTGGGCCGGTCTGGAACTGAAGTTCGCCGGCCGCATCCTGGCTCGCGATCCAATGGTTCCGGCACCGGTCACCCAGGCCGCAGATGGGACATTCCGCCATCTGCTGATTGTACCGGCTCCGCCATTCTCCCGCCCCTCGGCCAGCCCGCCGCGGCCCGTATCGCTCCCCAGCCCGCACTGCCCACGCATCGCCGAACCGCCGGAACCCCGCTCTCCGTCATGCGCCGCCGCCGTCCGCCCGGCCACCGACTACAATGGGCGCGTATGGCGGAAACGATTTCGGCCAGCAATTCCCTGCCCACCGCCGCCGGCGCGCCCGCCCAGCCCATCCGCGCCCCGCGCGGAGCGCGGCGCACCGCGCTCGGCTGGGCGCAGGAAGCCGCGCTGCGCATGCTGATGAACAACCTCGACCCCGAGGTCGCCGAGCGACCTCAGGACCTGGTCGTCTACGGCGGCACGGGCCAGGCGGCGCGCAACTGGCCCTCGTATCACGCCATCGTCGCCGCCCTCACCCGCCTAAAGAATGACGAAACCCTGCTGGTCCAATCCGGCAAGCCGGTCGGCGTCTTCCCGACCCACGAATATGCCCCCAGGGTCCTGATCGCCAACTCCAATTTGGTCGGTCGCTGGGCCAACTGGGACACCTTTCGCGACCTCAGCCGCCGTGGCCTGATGATGTACGGCCAAATGACCGCGGGCAGCTGGATTTACATCGGCTCGCAAGGCATTCTGCAAGGAACATTTGAAACATTCGCCGCCGCCGCGCGCAAGCACTTCGGGGGCAGCCTGGCGGGCAAGTTAGTGGCCAGCGGCGGCCTGGGCGGCATGGGCGGCGCGCAGCCCCTAGCCGCCACGCTCAACGGCGCCGCCTACTTGGGCATCGAAGTGGACCCGGAGCGCATCAAGCGGCGGCTGAAATCCGGGTACTGCGACATCATGGTCAATAACCTGGATGAAGCGCTGCGCATCCTGAAAAACGCCGTCCGCAAGCAGGAAGCCGTCTCCGTCGGCTTGGTCGGCAACTGCGCGGAGGTCATTCCGGAGCTGGCCCGCCGTGGCGTCGTCCCCGATCTGCTCACCGACCAAACCAGCGCCCATGATCCTCTGAACGGTTACATTCCCGCCGGCCTCGACCTCGCCGCCGCCGCGGAACTCCGCGGCCGCGATCCCGCCGAATACCAGCGCCGCGCCTTGGATTCCATCGTCGCCCATGTCGCCGGCATGCTGGCGCTGCAAAAGCTGGGCAGCGTGGTCTTCGACTACGGCAACAACATTCGCGCCATGGCCGCCGAACATGGGTTGAAGGACGCCTTTAACTTTCCCGGCTTCGTGCCGGAATACATTCGCCCCATGTTTTGCTCCGGCCGCGGCCCCTTCCGCTGGGTCGCGCTCAGCGGCGAGGCGGCGGACATCCATGCCACCGACCAGCTCGTACTCCAACTCTTCCCCGAGGACGAAGTCCTGCGCCGCTGGATCCAGCTCGCCGCCAAACGGATCCGCTTCCAAGGCCTGCCCGCCCGCATCTGCTGGCTGGGTTACGGCGAGCGGGACAAATTCGGTCTGGCCATCAACGCCATGGTCCGCCGCGGCCAGCTCAAGGCGCCGGTGGTGATGGGCCGCGACCATCTGGACGCAGGCTCCGTCGCTTCTCCCTACCGCGAAACCGAGGCCATGGCCGACGGCAGCGACGCCGTCGCCGATTGGCCCTTGCTCAATGCCTTGCTCAATACCGCCAGCGGCGCCAGTTGGGTCTCCATTCACCATGGCGGCGGCGTGGGCATCGGCTACTCGCAGCACGCCGGGCAGGTCACGGTCGCCGACGGGAGCGTGGAAATGGACGCCCGCATCGAGCGCGTTTTGGCCAACGATCCCGGCCTGGGCGTCGCCCGGCATGCCGATGCCGGCTACGCCGAGGCCCGCGACTTTGCCCGCGCCCATGGCATGGATTTGCCCATGGCGAACCCGCCAACGGTTGACCTGTCCACGGGCCCAGCCAGCGGCACGCAAACCCCCGGCGCCGCTGCCCCGCCGTCCCGCCGGAAATAGCCGTGCGCACGCTGCTGGTCCACGCCGCCCAACTGCTCACCCTCGCCGGCCCGGACCGGGCCCGCCGCGGTGCGGAGATGGAGGATCTCGGCCTGATCCGCGACGGCGCGGTGCTGATCGAAAACGGCCTCATCCTCGCCGCCGGCCCAACCGACGCCGTCGCGCGTGACGCCCGCGCGAACCGGAGTGTCGCCCGAACGCACGCGACGAAAAGTCCTCGTGACGCCCGCGTCGCCCAGGAGCCTGACGGAAGCCGGAATGAATTGCGCCCCGCCGCCGGCTCCGCCGACGCGGCGCCGCCGGGCAGCGACACGCTGGAAGAGTTCGACTGCCGCGGCCAATTGCTCACCCCGGGTCTGGTGGACAGCCACACGCATCTGGTCTTCCCCGCCCCCCGCCTGGACGATTTCGACCGCCGCCTGCGCGGCGCAACCTACGAAGAAATCGCCCGCTCCGGCGGCGGTATCCTGCAAACCGCCCGCCAGTTCGCCGCGGCCGCCGACACCGAACTACTCGCCACCGCCGTCGCCCATCTTCGCGCCGCCCAATCCTTCGGCGCCACGCTGGTCGAAATCAAATCCGGTTACGGGCTTTCCCCCGCCGCCGAGCTGCGCCTGCTCCGCCTCGCCGCCGCCGCCGGCCGCGCCGCCGGCGTCGAAACCGTCCTGACCCTCCTCGCCGCCCATGTCGTTCCGCCGGAATTCGCCGACCGCCGCGCCGAGTTCCTTCGCCTCATCAATGAAGTGCTGCTTCCCGCCGCCCTCAGCCATGC
>JAKAUF010000371.1 GCA_021827785.1 Acidobacteriota bacterium
GCGGAGGACGGAATCGAGATTGACCTGCGGCGCGGACTCGAGCCGCTGCGGGCCCAGGGTTTCGGCCAAGACCGGCACCGCGGTCACCCGCTGCCGCCGCCCGGTGGCCGCGACGGTGACACGGGCCATGACTGGCGCCGGAACCAGGGTAATGCGCACCGTCCCGAGGTGGCGGACCAGCACCTGGCGCACGGCGAAACCAGCCGCGGTGATGCGCAAATGAACCGGCAACTGCCGGACGTGAAGCTGAAATCGGCCCTGCCGGTTGGCCCGCGTCGTGGCGCCGCCGATGGCGGAGACGCGAGCTCCAGGAACGGTCTGGCCGTCGCCGCTCAGCACCTGGCCGCGGAGTTGGACGTTGGCGCGGGGATGAGGAGAGATCACCGGGCGCTGCGCGGCCGCGGGCCGGAATAGGCACAGCACGAGGACCGAGACGCTCCCCGCCGTACCGCCCATGCGCCGGCGGCTATGCGGACCGTGCGGCCGTCCGCGGACGACGGGAACGCCTGATGGATGCGGCGACATGTTTTCAGGCTAGCAATCTCCGGGCGCCGGCAGTTGTGGCGAAACGGAATCCACTCCAAAGCCTAAGCCGCCGAGGGTGCGATGCGGCACGCATGCCGCGCACCGCGGCGGGGAGCGGCGCGCGCCGCGGGGTGGCCCAAAAAAGGCCGAAACGGACGGAAAGCGGCGGCTGGTTCTCCGGTTGCGGTGGGCGCCTGCCCGGTCAGACGCCGGCCAATGCTGGTATCCAACTGGTTAACGGGGTGGCTAAAGGGTTGTCAGCGTGGGAGCTACGCGCGGAACGGCAGCGGCCCAGTTTGGAGTTGCCCATATTGGCCGGTAAATTGCTCGTTCAGGCAGGCAACTAGGGATCTCTGCCCGAGATTCTGCCGGGGCGCGCGCCCACGGAGTTTTCACTACCTGCCGAGGCAGCCACGACCACTATGCCCGCGCTCAAGCTAATGGCCGTGGATGACGACCCGGCGATCGTGGAATTGATCGAGAATCTGGTGGCGCCGCTCGGTTGCCGCGTTCTCGGCTGCACGGATAGCGCCGCCGCGGCCGAGCAGATCGAATACGAAAAGATTCACGGCATTTTCATTGACGTCCACATGCCCGGAATGGACGGGTTCGAGCTGGCGCGGCGGGTGCGGGCTTCGACGCTCAATGGGGCGGCGCCGATCGTGCTGGCCACCGGCGGGGAAAGCCCGGAGATGATGCGGGCGAGCTTCGCGGCGGGAGCCAATTTTTTTCTCGCCAAGCCGTTCAGCTTGGAACGCCTGCAATCGTTGTTCGGCGTGCTGCGGGGCTGGATGATCAAGGCCAAGATTCGCCACGTGCGGCTGCCCTTTCGCGTCAGCGTCAATTGCACCACCGAGGCGGGGAGCTTCCGCCTCGCCAGCCTGAACCTGAGCGAAGCGGGCATGCTGCTCGATAGCTGCGGCAAGCTGAGCGTGGGCGAGACGCTGGGGCTCAGCTTCGCATTGGCGCCGAATCCGAAACCCTGGTCGCTGCGCGGCCGGGTGGTGCGCAAGGAAAGCGCGGACCGGGTGGGCATTCAGTTCGAGGAGATGGAACCGTTGCAGCAGGACGCCCTGCAACGCTACCTGCACGAGCATCTCGAGGAGTAGCCGCGGGCGGGAGCGAATCGCCGCGGCGGGAAGAAATCGCCGACAATAAGGGGTGAACGCGCGCCCTGGCTCCCTCGCCTCCCGATCCATTCGCTCCGCCCCGACCGCCGGCGGCGGACGGCGCGCGCGGCCGGCGGGCCGCGCTCGGCCCGCGGTTTCTCCCCAGGCCGCGGCGGCCGAGAGAGCGACTGCGGCAGCCTGGGACCCGGGCGCGGTGCGCCGGCTGGCGCGGCAGCTGGCGGATTTGGCGGCGGACGAACTGATCGGCGGCGGCCGTTGGGTACGGGATCCGGAGTTCGCCGCGCGCATCCAGGCGCAGGTGCGGCGCGGCGTGCCCCACGGCGATATTGCCGCCGCGGCGCGGGAGATCGCGGCCTCCAGCCTGCGCCTGAACCATCGCCGCTACATGGCGCAACAAGTGGCGGCGCCGATCCCGGCGGCGGCGCTGGTGGAATCCCTGGTGGCGGCGCTGAACCAGAGCCTGGCGGTGGTGCGCATGTCGCCGGCGGGCGCCAGCGTGGATCGGGCGTTGATGGCGGATTTCCGGCGCGCCTTTCGCTATCCCGCCGGCGCCGACGGCACGCTGACGCCGGGCGGGAGCTTCGCCAATTTGACGGCGCTGCTGGTCGCGCGGGCGGCGCTGGCGCCAAAGGCGTGGGGCGAGGGCGTGCGGCCAGGCGCGATGGCGGTCATTGCCGGGGCGCAAAGCCATTACTCGGTGGCGCGCGCCGCGGCGCTGCTGGGCTTGGGAGCGCGGGCGGTGTTTCCGATTCCCGTGGACGCGAACCAGCGGACGCTGGCGGCGCGCGCGCCGGAGGCGTTCGCCGCCGCCCGCCGGGCTGGGTACCGGCGGTTCGTGCTGGTGGCGACCTGCGGCTCGACCCCCACCGGGAGCTGCGACGACCTGCCAGCCCTGGCCGCGGTCGCGCGCCGCTACCGCGCGTGGTATCACGTGGATGCGGCCCACGGCGGCGGTTTCATCTTTAGCCGCCGCTTGCGCGGCAAGCTGCGGGGCGTGGAGGCGGCGGATTCGCTGACCTTCGATCCGCACAAGATGCTGTTCATGCCGCTGACCGCCGGCGCGGTCCTGGTGCGGGATGGGCGGCGCCTGCGCGCGGCCTTCAGCCAGCACGCGCCCTATCTCTTCCGTTCCCTGCCCGGCGGGGAGCTGCCGGATTTGGCGCAGTTCACGCTGGCGTGCTCGCAACGGTTCGACGCCATGAAGATTTGGCTCACTTGGCGGGCCTACGGCGGAGGATTTTGGGGGGCGTTGGTGGATGGGGTCTGCGCCGCCACGCGCGCCGCCTTCGACTATTGCCGGCATTCGGCGCTGCTGGAGCCGGCGCATGAACCGGAGACCAACATCTTTTGCTTCCGCTTGCGCCAGCCGCCGCGCCCGGCCGCCGCGGCTGACCGCCGGCATTCGGAGCTGGAAGAGGCGGTGAACGCCAGCGGCAAGGCGTATATCAGCTCCACCGTGCTGAACGGCCGCCGCGTGCTGCGCATGGTGGTGATGAATCCGCGCTCGGGCGCCGCCGATACGGTGGGAGTGCTGAAGCTGGTGGAACGGCTGGCGGCGCGGTAGCCGGGGCGTTCAGGATAGGCTAAGACCATGGATTCCCGCGAGCGATTTCTGCGCGCCTGCCGCCGCCAGGCGGTGGACCGGCCGCCGGTCTGGTTCATGCGCCAAGCCGGACGGTACATGGCGGAGTATCGCCGCCTGCGGGAGCGGTTTTCCCTGCTGGAGTTGTGCCAGCGGCCGGACCTGGCGACGGAAGTGACGGTGACGGCGGTGGAGCGGCTGGGGGTGGATGCGGCCATTATTTTCGCCGACCTGCTGCTGCCCGCGGAACCATTGGGGTTGAAGCTGCGGTACGCCGCGGGCGAGGGCCCGGTGATTACCCCGGCGCTGCGCGACGCCGCCGACCCGGCGGCGGCCATCGCCGACTTGCCGGCGCCGGAGGCGGAGGCGCTGGGGTATGTGTCGGAGGCGATCCGCCGCACCCGGGCGCATTTTGCCGGCCGGATTCCGGTGATCGGCTTTGCCGGCGCGCCATTTACGCTCGCCAGCTATCTCGTCGAGGGCGGGGCGAGCCGTACCTTCGTGGCCACGAAACGGCTGCTCTGGGAGCATCCCGCGGCGTGGGCGCATTTGATGGAGAAGCTGTGTCCGTTGCTCACCGCCTTCCTCGCCGACCAAGTCGCCGCCGGA
The DNA here is from genome assembly GCA_021827785.1 of Acidobacteriota bacterium. Taxonomy (GTDB): domain Bacteria; phylum Acidobacteriota; class Terriglobia; order Terriglobales; family SCQP01; genus JAKAUF01. The sequence continues at coordinate 3,847 of JAKAUF010000371.1, forward strand.
GCGGCGGCGGTGCAATTGTTCGACAGTTGGGCGGGGGCGCTGAGCGAAGCCGACTACCGGCAGTTCGTCCTCCCCTATGTGCGGCTGATCGTCGCGGCGATCGAAGGGCTCGGCACGCCGGTGATTTATTTCTCCACTGGAACGGCGGGATATCTGGAGACGCTGCGGGAGACCGGAGCCAGCGTGATCAGCGTGGATTGGCGGGTGGATTTGGCGGCCGCCAGGGAGCGGCTGGGCGAGGGCGTGGCCGTGCAGGGCAATTTGGATCCCGCTGCGCTGCTGGCGCCGCCGGCCGAATTGCGCCGCGCGGTGCAGCGCGTCTTGGCGGCCGCGGGCGATCCGCCGGGCTACATTTTTAACCTGGGCCATGGCATTTTGCCGGAGACGCCGGTCGAGAACGTGCGCGCCGTGGTGGCGATGGTGCAGGATGCCCCGGCGGCGCGGCCGCGCCGCGAAAGCGCCGAGGGAATGTGAGCAACGGCGGCGAAAGGCCGGTGGCGGTGATCGGCGCCGGCATCGCCGGCTTGGCCGCCGCATGGGAGCTGCGGCGGCGGGGAGTCGAAAACCTGCGGGTCTTCGAGGCCGCCCCGCGTCCCGGTGGCGTCATTCAATCCGAAGCCCGGAACGGCTTCCGCTTCGAGGGCGGGCCGGACTCGTTCCTGACCGCCAAGACCTCCGCTACCGAGTTGTGCCGGGCGGTGGGCCTGGGGGACGCCTTGGTCGCCTGCGCGGCGGCCCAGCCGCGGAGTTGGATTCTGCACCGCCAAAGGTTGGAGCCGTTGCCCGAGGGCTGGCAATTTTTGGCGGCGGCGCGGGCGGGTCCGGTGCTGCGCACGCGGCTGCTGTCCTGGCCGGCCAAGCTGCATTTGGCGCGGGAATTCGCCGCGCCGGCGGCGGTCACAACGGGGGACGCCTCCGTGGCCGATTCGGTGCGGGCCCGCTTCGGCGCGGAGGTTCTGGACACGCTGGTTACACCGCTGCTGGCCGGGGTCTACGGAGGCGATCCGGAAGCCCTGAGCTTCGCCGCCACGCTGCCACGCTTCGCGGAATTGGCGGCCAAGGGCAGCATCGGGCGCGCGCTTTGGCGGCAGGCGCGCCGCAGCCGCAATGGCAGCCAAACGCCGCAACCGCTCTTTGTCACCTTGCAGGACGGCATGGAGAGCTTGCCGCGAGCGCTGGCGGCGGCGCTCGGAGCGGAGCGGCTGCGCTGCGGCGCGGCGGTGACGGCGGTGCGGCCGCTGCCCGGCGGGGGCTATGAACTGCGGCTTTCCGACGGCGTTCAGGCGGCCGCGGCGGCGGTGATCTTCGCCGCGCCGGCGCGGGTGGGCGTGGCGTTGCTGCGCGAACTGGATGGCGAGTTGGCGGCGGCCTTGGGCGCGATTCCCTACGCCTCGGCGGCGACGGTCCATTTAGCCTATTCCAGCGCGCCCGCCTTGCCCTCGGGATTCGGCTTTTTGGCGCCACGGCGCGAGGGACGGCGGCTGCTGGCGGCAACCTTCGTGCATCAGAAATTCCCCCATCGCGCGCCGCCAGGCGGTGCATTGTTGCGATTTTTCTACGGCGGCGCCTTGGATCCCGAGGCGGTGGCCTTGGACGACTCCGAACTGGCCATGCTGGCTAGCGAGGAGGCGAGGGGCATACTTGGGGTGGGCGCCGCGCCGGATTGGGTTCACATCCATCGCTGGCCGCAGGCGATGCCGCAATATACGGTGGGCCATGCGGAGCGATTGGCGCGCATTGCGGCCCGCCAGGCCCGGCATCCCGGCCTGGCGCTCGCCGGCGCCGCGTACCGCGGCATCGGCGTGCCCGATGCCATCGCCAGCGGTCAGGCGGCGGCCCAGTTGGTGACCGGCGCCCCCTAGCCGCGTGTTCCGCCGCGCAGCCGAGGAGCGCGCCGCCGGAATTCTAGTCCACCGCCGGCGCGGCGGGCTTAGTAGGCGGTGCCCGGAGCCAGGTTGATGCCGCTGGCCGCGACGCGGCGGCCGTCCATCTTGAAATTGACCGCATCCTGCAAGCTGGGGCAGCACGGGGGATCGCCGGGCGCGGCGACGGAGGAGCGGATGCGCAACTGCCGCTGGTGGGGCAGGTAGCGGGCGTTCATGCCGCCTTGGCAGCTGTAGGTGAACTGATCCATCAGCCAGAGGCGGTGATGGTAGGTTTCAAAGGTCTGCACCACGCCGGTGCAAACCGGATGGTCCTGGCCGGCGTAGAGGATGCCGAAGACGACCATCTGGTGGTGATCCGGCGCATGGGGCAGGACGGCAAGGTTGACGCGAATGATGTCGAACTCGACCGGGGCGCTGGTGTTTTCCGGGTCGTCGAAGCGGCCGTGGCGGACGGGCAAGGTGAGCGGTTGGCCGGCGGTGGCAGCGGGTGGAACGCCCGCGTGGCTGGGGTCGGGCGTGTCCTGGGTGGGAAATAGCTGATAGGTGAAGTCGCGGAAGTTGATCTTGGCGACCGGCGGCGCGGGATTGGGCGCCGGCATTTGGCGGACCACGGCTTCATAGGCGATGTTGCCGATGCGGCGCAGTTGCGGCTTCGCCGCCCGGGCGACCGCGGTCCCGGCCGTAGCCAGCAAAAAAAGGGCGGTGGCGAGGCGCAGCCACGGCCGGCGCCGCGAGGCGCACCGAGCTATGGTTGGTGTTTCTTGAAACGTCATGGGCCAGCCCGGCTCCCCCCAGGCGAATTGCCACCAGTGTAGCGGAAGCTAGCAGGGGCGGCTATTTGTTGCCCAATTCTCCCGCGCGTTTGGCGGCGCGGCTGACGGCCTTGATGAGGGCCACGCGCAATCCGCCCGCCTCCAGTTCCAACAGGCCGTCCACGGTGCAGCCGGCGGGGGTGGTGACATTGTCCTTGAGCTTGGCGGGGTGCTCGCCGGTGGTGAGCACCATGGCGCCGGCGCCGACGATGGTTTGCGCGGCCAATTCCAGCGCCAGGTCGCGTGGCAGGCCGGCGCGGACGCCGCCCTCGGCCATGGATTCCACCACCATGTAGGCAAAGGCCGGACCGCTGGCGCTGAGGCCGGTGACGGCGTCGAGGTGCTTTTCCTCGACGGTGACGACGCGGCCGACCGAGGCGAAGAGCCCGGCGGCGGCGGTCATTTGGGGCTCACTGACGTGCCGTCCCCGCGCCAGCGCGGTCATGCCATGCCGGATCAGGGCGGGGGTGTTGGGCATGGCGCGGATCACCGCCGTCGCGCCACCGGCCGCTTGTTCCATCTGCGCCAAGGAGATCGCCGCCGCCAGCGAGATGACGACCGCTCCCGGCGCCAGCGCCGGGCGAATTTCCTCCAGTATGGGCAGGACCAAATTCGGCTTGAGCGCTAGGACCACGACGGCGGCGCCGCCGGCGATGGCGGCATTGCCGGTGCCGGCGTGGATGCCGAACGTGGTCTGCAAGTATGCCGCGCGCTCCGGCCGGCGGGCGGAGGCGCGAATTTGCGCCGGCGCCGCGAAGCCCGACTCCAACATCCCCCGTACCAGCGCCTCGCCGATCTTGCCGCAGCCGAGGACGGCGATGGGGCCGGTGGCGTGAACCGTTTCCATCTTTCGACTCTACAACGGCCACGGCGCGACGTGCGGCAACGAAGGGGCTTGCGCCGGCGAACCGGAGCGCGGCGCAGCGGCCACGCCGCGCCGCCGCCGGGCGCCGCGCTTCCGCCGCCAGGGACCCCTACCCACAAATGAGTGGAACTCTGCTACCGGAGTGACCATAATGCTGGCTAATAGTGAGTGGCTAAAGGACCCATGGCGCGTCAGCACTGTATCGTCGCCGCGATCGCGGCGCTTCTCTCCACCGGGCTGTTGGCCGGCTGCGGCGGCGCCTCGCGCGGCGCGGCGGCCACGCAGTTGTCCGCGGACGCTAGCGGCCCGACCGTTGCCGCCATCGCCCCCAATCTGGCCATTGCCGGCGGCGCCGGCTTTACGCTTACGGTCAGCGGCAGCGGTTTCACCAGCCAATCGGTGGTCGCGGTTGGCGGCCAAACGCTGCCGACCCAGTTGCAAGGCAACGGCAGCCTGCAAGCCACGGTGCCCGCCGGCGCCATCGCGCGGCGCGGCCAGCTGGCGGTGACGGTCAGCGGCGCAAGCCCATCGGCCACGCTCTATGTGGTGCCCAGCGGCGTGGTCTCCCCCACCAACAATCCGCTGGTCGCCGATTACGCATTCGGCGCGCCCATCGGCGCGCATGTCAGCGTGGAGTTCGGCCCGTCGGCGGGCGACTATCCCTGGCCGACCCTGGCGCAGGCGATTCCCGCCGGCGGCGGCCGGCTGAACCTGCTGGTGGCGGGCATGCAGGCCAACACCGAATACCACATGCGGGCGGTCATTGCCCTGGCCGACGGGGACACCGTCTACGACCTGGACCACACGTTTGAAACGGGGACGATCCCGGCGGGAGTCGCGCCAACGCTGGTCGCGTCGCCGGCTGCCGGTTCGCCAGCCGACGGGGTCGTGAAGATTGACCTGGTTTCGACTGGCAGCCCCGAGCCTCCGGCAATGGTTGCCGACACGCAGGGGCACCCATTGTGGTACTACGACGATCCAAATTTCCCAGGGAGTATCCAGGGCATCAAGCGGCTCGCGGGCGGTGACCTCGCCCTTGAGGAATCGAGCGCACAGCCCCGCAGCATCGCGCGGGAGATTGACCTGGCGGGCGACACGCTACGCGAGATCACGCTCGCCCAACTCAACGCCGACCTCCAATCCGAGGGCGCTGGCTTTCAGGTCGCCTATCTGAGCCATGACATTTTGCCGCTCCCTACCGGCCACGTCGTTCTCATCGGGGACATCTATAAGACCTACACCAACCTGACCTGCTGCACGGGGCAAAGCGTACAAGTTCAAGGCTCGGCCCTGATTGACCTGAACCGCAACTGGGTGCCGGATTGGACCTGGAACCCCTTCGATCATCTCGATGTCAACCGCATCCAGATGGCCGGAGCATGGCCGGACTGGATCCACGGCAACGCCGTTCTCTACACCGCGGATCATGATCTTCTGTTTTCCATGCGGCATCAGAGCTGGATCGTCAAGATTGATTACGCCGACGGCGGGGGCACCGGGGCGGTGCTGTGGAAGCTGGGCTACCAGGGCGACTTCACCCTCACGCCCAATGATCCCAGCCAGTGGTTCTATGGCCAGCACAAGCCGACGATTTTGGCCGACAATGGCCACCAGATGACGCTCGCGGTTTGGGATGACGGCAACTCGCGGGTGATGAACAGCAGCGGCGAAATGTGCGGCGCCCCCGGCGCGCCGGCCTGCTATAGCCGGGCGGTGGTGTACCAGATCAATCAGGACGCACGCACCGCGCAGGAAATTTTCCAATATACGCCGGGGCCATTTTGCTTTTGGGGCGGCAATGCCGAGCAACTGGTCAATGGAGACATCGAGTTCGACATCACCAGCGGCCTGCCGGAGGGCTCCGAGATCATGGAGGTGACCGATGCCGCCACGCCCCAGGTGGTCTGGAGCATGACGATTGATAATGTGCCGAACGACCTAAACTGGGCCTATCGTGCCTCCGTAATCGGCAGCCTCTACAAGGGCATCACCTGGAACCCCGCCCCATGAACGGACGCGAAAATGCACGCTGCTGCGCCGATCGTTCGTTTTCATCCGATTGCAGGCTAGAATGCAACAGTTTCAGGCGGCCATCACAGCGGGTCGGGGCCGGCCCGGCGAGTGGTGGCCGGGCCGGGGATTGCGACCGTCGCCCAGGCCGGCGGGCTGGTCCCTACCCGGTCCCTAACCTTTAAATCGTGCAGGTTTGCGCGGTGTTGCCCCCCGGGTCATGCTCCGCGGCGGCCGGTGGCGGGCCGCCGCGTAGCCCCGCCGATTGCCGGGCCGGGCTGCGGCGAGGATGGTCACTCTGTGCGGCCAGCGCGATCGCCGCCGGCTGCGGTTTCGGCGGCGGCTGACGCCGCCGAAGGCGGCAAAATTCCCGCGTCTCGCCGTGGGGTTCCGCGTGTCGAGGCGCTAATTGGGCGCTGGCGGGGAACGCCGCTGGCGGTCTCCGAAGGGTCAGTGCTAGGGTGTTTCGATGCTTGCGCCGGTAATTCCTTGCCGCATATAATGAGTGCCGATTAAGAGCGGTCCCGAGGTTTTCGAGCGGGCGCCAGCGGGCCCAAGCACGCGGCTGATTGGGACCAACAGGCCGGAGGTCTATGTGAATTCGGGATGCCGGTGGGCAGCGTCGAATGCCACTGCGGGCGAAGCTCCTTGGCTTGCCGCCTATACGCGGCCGCGGCACGAGCATAAGGTGGAGACCTATTTCCGCCAGCGGGAATGGGATGTGTTTTGGCCCACTGTCAGAGTCCGGCGGGAGTGGAGCGACCGGTACAAGGAGGTGGCGGCGCCGTTGTTTCCCTCCTATGTGTTCGTGCGGCTCACTGAGGCGGAACGCCGCCGGGCGGTGCAGGCTCCCGGGTTTCTGTGGTTTGTGCGCAACGAGCGCGGACCGGCGCCGGTGGCGGCGGAGGAACTGGCGGCGGTGGAGCGGCTGCTGGCGAGCGGCTGGCGTTTCGACCCGTTGCCCGCGGCGCGGATGGGCGACGAAGTGGAGATCGTTGCCGGCGCGATGCGGGGCTGCCGGGGGCGGCTGGTGCGCAAGTCGGCCGGGGCCATCGCGCTCGTGGTGTCGGCCATCAACGGCGGCCTGCGCGTGACCGTTCCCAATCCGGCGTGGATTCGAGTTTTGCCCCGGTTGGACCGCCGGCGGGCGTGAGCATCCCGGCCGCCGGAACGGCGAAAATACCGCCTGGCCAGCCGCGAAATGCGGTATATTCGCCAGCAAGTGAGGTCAAGCCGGCTGTAACTGGCCGGGCGTTTTCATGTCAAAGCTGATGGAATCACGGCCGGAGCCGGAATCCGCGCCCCTGGTGCGCTTTCCCGCCGAGCGCGGCGGTTGGGAGCGGGCCGAGCCGGAGGCCGCGGGGCGAGAATTCACGCTGGACTACTACCTGTTTCTGGTCAAACGCCAGCGGTGGCGCATTCTGACCTTTGTGCTGGTGTTCACGACACTGGTGACGATGGTGGCGCTGGCGCTGCCCAAAAAATACGAGGCGACGGTCATCGTGCGGGTGGACCCGCTGAGCGCGCCGGTGGTGGGCCAGGCGCAGCAGGCCAACAATGGCCAGATGAACTCAACCACATTGGTCACCACGGAGACCGACATTGTGACCAGCCCGGCGGTGGTCATGGAGGCGATCCGCAACCTGAACTTGGCGCACGCCAAGGAGTTTGCGCCCAAGGGCGCCGCCGCCAAAATGCCGGAGCCGGAGCGGAGCGACATGCTGCTGGCCGCGGTCACCAAGGACATCCGTGTCAGCCAGCCGCTGGGCACCGTGCTGATGAACATCAACTTCACCACGCACAGCCCGCAACTCTCGGCCGACGGCGCCAATGGCATCGCCAGCGCCTTTCTAGACCAGGAATTCAAGACCCGGGCGAAGGCGCTGGAGGATTCCTCGCGCTACATGTCCCAGCAACTGGACGCGATGCGGGCGCAGATGGAGCGGGATCAGATGGCGCTGGTGCGTTACGAGAGCACGCACGATCTGGTGGACCCCGACGCCAAAACCAACATCTACCAGGCGCGCCTGGCGCAGATCAACGGCGACTTCACCAAGGTGCAAGCCCAGCGCATGGCGCTGGAGGCGGACGATGAGATCGTGCAATCCGGTGACCTGGACGCGCTGCTGACTTCGCAGCGCGGGGAGGCGCTGCTCCCCTTGCAGGAGCGCCTGTTGTCCGACCAGCGCCAGTTGAGCCGGATGTCCGCCACCTACGGGCCGCGCGAGCCGCTGTACC
>JAKAUF010000105.1 GCA_021827785.1 Acidobacteriota bacterium
ATGCACCACCACCAATTCCAGATCCTCGGCGGCCTCGATCGAATGGGGCTGGCCGGGCGTCATATCCACCACCGCGCCCACCGCGAGCGGCCGGTCGGAGCCGGCGACCGTGAAGGTGCCCGAACCACGGGTTACGACCGCGACGACGTCCACGTTGCTGTTATGCGTCGGCACCGTTTTGCCGGCAGCGATGCGCAGACGCACGGCCTTGATCCCGGACCGCTCGAAGATGCCTTCCTTGCGGATCCCCGTGTTGGGGGATATGAGGGGTAGCTGCGGATTGCTGGTGGCGATGGGCAAGGTCAAATCCTCCTCTCCCCTTGTGCCATGGGCTTGGGGCACGCGCCAATGCGAATTGTCATGTCCAATGGCCGCGGCCGCGGCGCCCTAGTGAAAGGCGCTGATCTGCTTGCCCGGCGGTTGCAGGTGGACCTGGATAATGGTTTTCTGCTTTTTGATCAGGAAGTATTTGCCGAAGGTGTTGTAATTGGGCGCGATCACCTGTACCAGCACCACGCCGGGAACGAAGCCCAGCAGCGTCGCGTTACCCTTGGCGTCGCTCTTGATCTCGACGTCCAGCGCTCCGCTCACCTTCTGGCGGTGCAGATTCGCCACTTGGTCCAACACGACTCCGGCATTGACCACGGGCCGGTGCTGATCATTGGTGATGTGCACGGTGATGCGGCAGTCCACCGGCTTGGGCTTGCTGAGCGCCCAGCCCATGGGCGCTACCGCCAGCGCCAAGATCACCACCGCTCCGCCCCGCCCTAGTCCCGTCCGTTTCGCCCGCATAGTGTCTCCATTATAGGATTGCTGTAGAGCCATGATCACGGATTGTCATATTCACATTCAGCCCTGGCGGCAGCTGCGGCCGGACGCTCTGGCGCTGATGCGGCAATCGGACCAGAAGCGCCAAGCCGTGCTCGCGGACGCCGGAGCGCCCGCGGTGGACCTGGCGGCGTTGATGGATGACCCCGCCGCCTTCCTCGCCTATTTGGATCGCAGCGGCGTGGAGCGCGCGGTGCTGATCAATTACACCAGCGAGCTGCTGGGCTTCACCGAGGAGGTCAACGACTTCGTCGCCCGCTACTGCGCCGCGGACCCCCAGCGGCTCATTCCGTGCGGCTCGGTGCCCCCGCGCGGAGAGCCGGAGGCGGTGCGGCGCGGCCTGGACCACCTCCTCCATTTGGGCATTCGGATGATCAAGATCCACCCCCCGCACCAGAACCTGCACGCCAACGATTACCTGCGCGGCGTCGAGGGGCTGCGGATCATTTATGCCACCGCCGAGCGTGAAGGCCTGCCGGTCATGGTGCATACCGGCACCAGCGTCTTTCCCGGCGCTCGCAACCGCTTCGGCCATCCCCTGGACTGCGACGACGTGGCGGTGGATTTTCCCCGCCTCAAGCTGTTGTTGGCGCATGGCGGCCGGCCGCTGTGGATGGACGAAGCATTTTTTCTGGTGCGCCACCATCCCAATGTCTACCTTGATATTTCCGGCATTCCTCCTCGCGGGCTGCTCGATGCCTTCCCGCGCTTGGAGGAAATCGCCGACAAGACGCTGTTCGGCAGCGATTGGCCCGGGCCTGGCGTGCCCGACATTGGGATGAACCTCCGCCAGATCCAGGCGCTGCCGTTGGCCCAAAAGGCGCAACAAGCGATTCTCAGCGGCACGGCGGATCGCCTGCTGGGGCGGCCGTAGCCCATGCCGGCGCCTCGCTCCCTGGTGCTGGCGCTCGATGTCGGCACGTCCTCCGCTCGCGCCGGCTTCTATGACCGCCGCGGCCGCCTGCTGCCGTCCACTGAATGCGCCACTCCCTATGTTCCCGCATGGACGGAGGACGGCGGCGCCACCCTGGCCCCGGGCGCGCTGCTGGCGGCATTAGCGGCGGCGGTGGATGGCGCGCTCCACGCCGCGGACCGTTTGCCGGGCCGGCCGCAACCCGCGGCGGTGGGCATCTCCACTTTTTGGCACAGCTTGATGGGAGTGGATGGCAAAGGCCGGGCGGTGACGCCGGTGTTCTTGTGGGCGGACACCCGCGCGGGCGCGGTGGTTCCGCAACTGAAGCGCCGGCTCGGCGCGGGTTACCATCAGCGCACCGGCGCACCAGTGCATTCCACCTTTTGGCCGGCCAAGCTGGTTTGGCTCCGCCGCACGCAGCCGCGTTCCTTCGCCCGCGTGGCGCGGTGGATGTCGTTCGCCGAGTATCTGTTTTTGCGCTGGTGCGGCGCGCCGCGCTGCTCGGTTTCGATGGCCTCGGCTACCGGCCTCTGGAACTATCGCCAATGCGGCTGGGACCAACCGGCCCTGCGTGCGATCGGCCTTAGCGCCAGCCGGCTGACGGTGGTGGACGACGCTCCCGCGCCAGGCCTGGCGGGCAGTTGGCGGCGTCGCTGGGCGCCGCTGGCGGACATTCCATGGTTTCCGGCTTGGGGGGATGGCGCCTGCGCCAACGCCGGCTCCGGCGCGGTGCGCGCGGGCAAGATCGCGGTCACGATCGGCACCTCGAGCGCCCTGCGCGCCGTCGTTCCCGCACAGCGCCGGTTGCGCCTCTCCCCGGGGCTGTGGCGCTACGCGTTGGACGCCCGACGCCACCTGGTCGGCGGTGCGCTGAGTGAGGGCGGCAACTTGTTTCAATGGCTCCGCCGGGAGCTGTCCTGGCCGCCCAGCGCCTCCGACGCCGGCCTGGAACGCCGCATAGCCCATCGCCCTCCCGATGGCCACGGCTTGACCGTGCTGCCCTATTTCGCCGGCGAACGCAGTCCCGGCTGGAGCCAGGGGCGGCGCGCCACGATCGCTGGCCTAACCTTGGCGACCACCCCAGTGGATCTGCTCCAGGCGGGCTTGGAGGCGGTCGCCCTTCGCCTGGCTACGACCTACCAGGATTTGCAGCAGGTGCTGAAGCAGGGCGGCGGACGGCGTCCGGAAATTCTCGCCGGCGGGGCGGCGCTCCGCCGCTCGTCACTTTGGTCGCAAATGTTAGCCAACGCCATTGGTGCTCCGGTACGCCGTCTGCGGGTGGCGGAGACCTCCGCCCGTGGTGCGGCGCTCATGGCCTGGGAACGGCTGGGAACATCACCCTTGGACCGCGCCCCCGTGCCGCGGGAACGTTTGTTTCGGCCGCGCCCGGCCGCCGTCGTGGCGCTGCGTGCCGCCCGCCACCGCCAGGACCGTCTCCGCGGCCTGATGAGCTGAGCGCCTGCCGCCGCGCTCGCCGCCCCGTTCTATGATGGGGACAGAATCCTAGTCGCGAGGTCCTAGTTTGTCTTCCCATCCGCTGCTGTGGGGCGAGTTGCAACGCTCGCCCGGATTTGATTTGTCCCGCCTGCAACGCCGCACGGTTAAGCAGGAAATGCGGGACAATTTGCTGGCCGCCTTGCGCGCCGGACGGCCCATCTTTTCCGGCATCGTCGGCTACGACGACACGGTCCTGCCGCAACTCACCAACGCCATCCTCGCCGGACAGAACTTCATCTTGTTGGGTCTGCGCGGCCAAGCCAAAAGCCGAATTTTGCGCCAGTTGGCCCATCTGCTCGACGCGCGAATGCCGGCCATCGCCGGCTGCGAGATTCACGACAACCCTGCCGCGCCGCTCTGCGCTCGCTGCCGCGCGCTGCTGGCCGAGGCCGGCGGCGACCTGCCGCTGGTCTGGCTCACGCCGGAGGAGCGCTATATCGAGAAACTGGCCACGCCGGACGTGACCATGGCCGATTTAATCGGGGATTTGGATCCCATCAAGGCGGCTCGCTCCGGCCACGCCCTGGCCAATGAACTGACCATTCACTACGGACTGCTCCCGCGGGCCCACCGCGGCATCTTCGCCCTAAACGAGCTGCCCGATTTGGCGGGCAAGATTCAGGTCGGCCTATTCAACATCATGCAGGAAGGCGATGTGCAGATTAAGGGCTACCCCGTGCGGCTGCCCCTGGACGTGGCCTTGGTGTTTAGCGCCAATCCCGACGATTACACCGCGCGCGGCAAAATCGTCACGCCGCTCAAGGATCGCATCGGGAGCGAGATCCGCACGCATTACCCCGCCTCCTTGGCGGAGGCGGTGGCGATCACGCGGCAGGAGGCGCGCGTGCCCGAGACGGCGGGCTTCATTTTGCCGGAGTTTGTTCGCGAGGTCATCGAGGCCATCGCCTTCGCGGCCCGCGAGGATAAGCGCGTGGACCAGCGCAGCGGCGTCAGCCAGCGATTGCCCATCGCCTGCCTGGAGCTGGCCGCCGCCAACGCCGAGCGCCGGGCCTTGGCCGCCGGCGGGGAGCAGCCGGTGGTGGCGCGCCTCCTGGACGTGCACGCCGCCCTGCCGGCGCTCACCGGCAAGCTGGAACTGGAGTATGAAGGCGAACTGCGCGGCGGCGATACCGTCGCACGGGAGCTGGTGGGCAAAGCCATCGCCCGCATCTTCGATCGCTATTTCGCCGCCAACGGCGCGTCCGCTGCCTTGGAGCCGATCGTCCAGTGGTTCGAAATGGGCGGCAGCTTGCAATGGGCGGACGGCGCCAGCGCCGCCGAAAGCCTGGCGCAGATCCGCAAGATTCAGGGCCTGGAGGACCAGGCCCGGGTGCTGGATTTAGGGCCGCGTCCGCCGGCGGCTCTCAAATTGGCGGCCGCGGAGTTCGTCTTGGAGGGGCTCTGCGCGCACAAGCGCATCCAGCGCGCCGAGGAACGGGGCTATCACGCCCCGCCTCGGGCGCGGGGCGAAGCCGCTCGCGGCGAGCCGGGCCCGCAAGTTCGCCGCCGCCCGTTGAACTGAACGGAATTCCCGCGCCGGCGCGGAGCGCGCCGGCCGGCCACCCCCTGATTCTCGAACCAACCGCCATGCGCATTCGCTATTCCCGCTTCCTGGGTTCCCTGGCCGACAGCGTGGCGCTGGAGGATCTGCTGGCGGCGCTGGGCGACTATCTCCTGCAAAGCGGCTTCGATTCCGAGTGGGCCGGCGAGGCGGACAGCGAGGAGTTGCAGCAAGCCATTCTTCAGGCGCTGGAAGAATCCGAATTGCTGGATGAGGAGCAGCGGCGCCAACTCCAGGAGGCTCCGCCCGAGGAGGTCGGCGCCCTGCTGCGGGATCTCGCCGAGCGGCTGGCCGAAGCCGGCTATATCCGCATCGAGGAGCCGTATTCCCCGCCTACCGCGCTGTCCTCGGGCGTAGGCCGCGCCGGGGGCAGGGAGGCGCCGCCGGTGCGCTTTGAAATCACCAACAAGGCGCTGGATTTTCTCGGCTTCAAGACCCTGCGGGATCTGCTGGCGGGATTGGGAAAAGCCAGTTTCGGCCGCCACGACACGCGCGCCTGGGCTACCGGCGTGGAGAGCAGCGGCGGCTCCCGTCCCTACGAATTCGGCGACACGCTCAACCTCGATGCGCCCGCCACCATTGCCGCCGCGCTGCGCCGCGCCGGGTTGCCGCCGCCTGGCCGCGCCGGCGTGGACTTGGAATATGGCGACCTGCGCGTGCACCAGGCGGAGTATCAGTCCTCCTGCGCCACGGTCGTGCTGCTCGATTGCAGCCACTCCATGATCCTGTACGGCGAGGACCGCTTTACCCCCGCCAAGCGCGTCGCCTTGGCCCTGGCGCATCTGATTCGCACGCAGTTTCCCGGCGACAGCCTGCAATTGGTGCTGTTTCACGACTCCGCCGAGGAGGCCCCGCTGGCGCGGCTAGCGCAGGTGCGTGTCGGCCCGTTTTACACCAATACCCGCGAAGGCCTGCGTTTGGCCCGGCGCCTCCTGGCGCGGCAGCGCAAGGACATGCGGCAGATCGTGCTGATCACCGATGGCAAGCCCAGCGCGCTGACCTTGGACGATGGGCGCATTTACAAGAACGCCTTTGGCCTGGATCCGTTGGTGATCGCGAAAACGCTGGAGGAGGTGGCGCGGTGCCGCCGCGCCGGCATCCTAATCAACACCTTCATGCTCGCCGCCGATTACGGACTCGTGCAATTCGTGCAGCACGTCACCGCGCTGGCCCGCGGCAAGGCCTATTTCACCACGCCCAGTTCCCTCGGCCAGTATCTGCTTCTGGATTACCTCAACCACAAGTCCCGGCGCGTGCACTGACGGGGGCGCTGCCTCCCCGGCCCAGCGCCGCAGGGTCCCGGGCCCGGCCACGGTCCGCGTCAGTGAATGAAGTAGAGTGTTTCCACGAACGCGGCGAAGACCAGGCAGTAGATGCCAAACCAGTGCCACCGCCCCTGCTCCAGCCAGCGGGAGAGCCACTTCAGCGCCACCAATCCGGCCAGGAAGGCGAAGACCATTCCCAGCAGTCCCTGCGGCAGCACCGCCCCCCAGTGCACCGCCACGCCGGCGGCATGGGCGCTGTGAATGACGCGGCGCAACTCCCATAGAATGGCCAGCGGCGTGATTGCGACCACCATGGCGAAACTATAGGACTCGATGGCCTCGCGCCGGCCGCCGGTGAGCAGGCCGCCGGAAATGGTTGCGCCCGAACGGGAAAAGCCGCGGAAGGGAATGGCGAACCCTTGCAGTATGCCCATCCAGATCGCCATGGGCCAAGTGATGCCGTGGGTGATCGCCGGCGCCGCCACCGCGGTCTCCGCCAGCGCCGCCCCGCCTGCCGCTCCGCCCCGTCGCGGCGCGGATGCGGCGCCGTCCGCCGCGCCGGCGGCGTCGCCGCCGGATTCCTCCGCTTGCCGCGCCTCTCGCAGTCCGGCATACAAAATCAGCAGGCCGACGATGAACAGCGCGGGGCCGATCCAGTTCAGCTTGTGGAACAGCACCTCGATGCTGGGGTGGTAGCTACCGTGGCTGAGCAGATGAATCACCAAATGCTCGACCGGCAAGAACACCAATCCGGAAAACAGGGACGAGACGAAGATCAGCTTGGCCACGCCGTACACCTGCCGCCAGGAAGCCAGAAACGTCGCCCGCCAGCGCCGCCAGAAATAGGCGATCACGGCGAACATGGTCCCGGTGTGCAGCAGCACCAGCAACAGGGCGTTGTCCGGAAGGGACATGTTGACGTGCAGGAAGTGCGCGGCGACGATGACGTGCGCCGAGCTGGAGACGGGCAGCAGCTCGGCCAGCCCTTGCACGATGGCCAGCACCAAAATATAGATCCAAGGCATGGGATGGGAGCGGCGGCTACGATTGCAGCAGCGTTTCGGCCAATTCTAAATCAGCCGGAGTGGTGATCTTCCAGTTGCGCGGCGAACCGGCGACGACAAAGACCGAGTGGCCCAGGTGCTCGACCAGCGCGGCTTCGTCGGTGGCGTGGAACCCCTCGTCGTTGGCGCGGGCAAACGCCTCGCGCAGCCAGTCGTGCCGGAAGACCTGCGGCGTCTGCACCAGCACCAGTTTTTCCCGCGGCAAGGTCGCCGACACGCGCGTCCCCGTGGCGCCGCTCCGCTCCACTTGCTTGACGGTATCCACCACGGGAATGGCGGCGATGGCGGCGCCATGCTGTTCGGCCGCCTCCAGCGTTCGGGCGATGATCTCCGCTTCAACAAATGGGCGAACCGCGTCATGCACCAAAACAAAAGGAACGCTCTCGGGGACGTGCTCCAGCGCGCGGCGCACGGATTCCTGGCGTGTCTCTCCGCCTTCCACCACCTCGACGGGCGTGGACAGATGTTCCGTCGCCAGCCGGGCCGCCAGAGCCTCCCGGTCCTCGGGCCGCGCCGCCACCAGAATCCGCGTGATCCCGGGCGCGGCGTCCAGCCGCCGCAAGGTATGGACGACCACCGGCGCGCCGCTGATCACCGCCATCTGCTTGCGGGTCGAGCCGCCCGTGGTGGATCCCATCCGGGTGCTGAGCCCGGCGGCGGGGACAATGGCGTAAGCGGGCATGGGATGGTTGGCCGTGGGCGTTACTGCCCGCCGCCCGCCTCCGCGGCACGGACGGGCCGGTACTCGCCGCGTTCCTCGGAGGCGCGCGCGAAGACCATCTTGCCGGCCGGAGTTTGCAGCACTGAGGTGACCACCACGTCCGCGCAGCGCGAAATCAAACGGCGCCCCTGTTCCACCACCACCAAGGTCCCGTCGTCCAGGTAGCCCACGCCCTGGCCCGATTCCTTGCCTTCCTTGGTGATTTGCACCCGCAGGATTTCACCCGCCAGCACCACCGTCTTCATCGCGTTGGCCAGCTCGTTGACGTTGAGCACCGCGACATGCTGCAACTGCGCCAGCTTGTTCAAGTTGAAATCGTTGGTGATGATCTTGCAGTCGTGCAGCCGCGCCGTTTCCACCAACTGGTGATCCACTTCCCGCGCCCGCACCGGCTCCTCTTCCAGAACCCGCACTTCCAACCCCGGAATTTGTTGCAGTCGCTGCAAAATATCCAGGCCGCGCCGGCCGCGCTGCCGTTTGCCGCCGTCCGACGAGTCGGCGATGGTTTGCAGTTCCCGCAGCACAAAATGGGGAATCCACAGCGGCCCTTCCAGGAAGCCGGTTTCGGCGATATCCGCCAAGCGGCCGTCAATGATGGCGCTGGTGTCCAAGAGCTTGCCGCCGCGGCGCAGGCGCTCCGGGGAAAATAGGCCGCCCAGCGCCGCCAAATTAAGGAAATCCCCCTTCTCGGCGCCCACGATCAGCCCAATGTAGGTCATGACCGCCAGGGCCAACAGGCTGATGTCGCCCGCCAGCACCGCCCGCAGTCCGGCCGCGTGCAAGATCAGGCTGATCAGATAGGCGCCAAAGATGCCCAAGACCGAGCCGGCGGCGGCGCCGATCAGCCGCTTCAGGCTGGCGCGGTTGAGGCGCACCTCGAACCAAATCACCGCCGCGGTGATGGCGATACCGACCAGAACGCATACCGGCGCCGCCCAGTCGAAGGGCCGGATTTCCACCATGCCGCCGATGATGGCGGCCGCCAAGGCGGCACGAATCCAGATGATGTCGCCCAACCGCGCGCGCCGCGCTTCGGTCGGTGATTGCGCTCGCTCCCGCGCCATTGCCTCCGCCATTCCCCGGCGTTCAGTATAGCCGCAACTATGTTCCTGGCCACGCATAAGATGGTGCCGGGTTCGCTTCCTGGGACCGGCTCGCGGCGGGGTAGGGGCCGGTTGCGGCGCTGGCGGCCCTGCGCTAACATAAAGAACTGATGAGTGGCGCAAACGGACAGTGGGCGCAAGCCCACTTTTTTGTTGGCCGCAGGTTGGAAAACGTGCCAAATGGAGGGAGAGACGGCGCCTCTGCAAGCAAGACTGGAGGAACGGATCGGCGCGATCGCCGAAGGCATCGCCCGCGCCGCGGGGCTGGAAACCGCGGGCGTGGAGTTGCGTGGCGGCGG
This sequence comes from Acidobacteriota bacterium, assembly GCA_021827785.1. Taxonomy (GTDB): domain Bacteria; phylum Acidobacteriota; class Terriglobia; order Terriglobales; family SCQP01; genus JAKAUF01. Next base: position 9,252 of record JAKAUF010000105.1, read on the forward strand.
CCAGCGGCGCTGGTTGCGCGTCTTTTTGGATCGGCCCGGCGGGGCCATTACCCTTGCTGATTGCGAAGCCGTCAGCCGGCAACTCGGCGCGGTGCTGGACGCCGAAGACCTGATCCCCGGCGATATTTCCTATACGTTGGAGGTCTCCTCTCCGGGGCTGGACCGGCGGCTGGTCAAGACCGCCGATTTTCAGCGCTTTGCCGGCGAAAAGGTCCGCGTCGAGCTGCGGCCGCGGCCGGGCCTCGGCCGGCGGCGGTTCAGCGGCGTGCTGGTGGGCCTCAGCGCCGACAACACAAAACTTCGCCTGCGCTCGGAAGACGCGGCGGTGATGGAGCTTGGCCGGGAGGAGCTCGCCTCCGTCCGGTTGGTGCCGCGGTTTTAGCGGCAGGGTAAATCCGGCGGTTTCGCCGGCAGAGGTGTTATGGCAAGCGCACTGTATCAACAGATCGAACAACTGAGCCGCGACAAGGGCATTGATCCCCAGGTGGTGGTCAGCGCCATCGAGGACGCCATGTCCGCCGCGACGCGGAAGTTCTACAAGACCCATGAGGATTTGCAAGCCGAGTTCGACAAGAACACCGGCGAGGTGAAGGTGTACGCCGTGCGGCTGGTGGTCGAGGAAGTGGCCAATGAGCCGCGGGAGATCTCGCTCGAGGAGGCGCGCAAGATGGATCCCAACGCCGCCGTGGGCATGGATCTGCGCATTCCCAAGCCGACCGAGGGCTTGGGGCGCATCGCCGCCCAGACCGCGAAGCAGATCATCTTCCAAAAGGTGCGGGAAGCGGAGCGCGACACCATCTACGACGAATACATCGGGCGCAAGGGCGAGGTGGTCAACGTCATCGTCAAGCGGGTCGAGGGACCGGACACCATCGTGGACCTGGGACGGGTCGAGGCGCGGCTGCCCCGGCGCGAGCAGTCCCGCTTGGAGTCGTTCGCGCCCAATGAGCGCATCCGGGTGGTGGTCAAGGACGTGGACAAGGTGGTGAAGGGGCCGCAGGTGCTCGTCAGCCGCGCGGACTCCCTGCTGGTGCAGCGCTTGTTTGAAAGCGAAGTGCCGGAGATTTACGATGGCACCGTGGTGATCAAGGCGGTGGCCCGGGAACCCGGGGAACGCACGAAAATCGCCGTCTACTCCCGCGATAAGGACGTGGACTGCGTCGGGGCCTGCGTGGGCATGAAGGGCATGCGGGTGCAGAGCATCATCCGCGAGCTGCGCGGCGAAAAAATCGACATCATCGAGTTCAGCGAGGATCCCGTGCAGTTCGCCGCCAATGCCCTGAGCCCGGCGAAGATCAGCCGCGTGGCGATTTTGGACAGCGAGCAGCGGCAGCTCGAGGTGGTGGTGGACGATACGCAGTTGTCCCTCGCCATCGGCAAAAAAGGCCAGAACGTCCGCTTGGCGGCGAAGCTGCTGGGTTGGAAGATTGACATCAAGAGCGAGGAAGAAAAACGCCGCGAGGTGGAGGAGCAGATGGCGGCGCTGATGACCGACACGCCGGCGGCGGAGACCCCGCTGGCCGAGTTGGCCGGCCTCGACGACGGCGTGCGCCAAGCCCTGGCGAACGCCGGGGTGGGGACGGTGGAGCAGTTGGGCGGGATGACGCCGGAACAATTGCAGGAGATTCCGGGCATCGGCCCGGACGGCATCGAGCAGATCTTTGTCGCCGTCAATCAGTTCTTCGGCGCCACCGTGGACGGCGCCGAGGCCGCCGCGCCGCCGCCGGCCGGCGCGGAAACCGGCGACGCGGCCACGCTGGAGCAGCGCGGCAGCAGCGAGGAGCTGGGCGAGGCGCCGATGGCCGCGGCGCCGGAGGGCGAGTTGGAGCGGACCATGCAGGACTTGGACGCCGAGGCCGAACGCGGCGTGGTGGACGCCCCGCCGGCGGACGAGCGGCACGACGTCGCCGAAGCCGTCAATAAAGCATTGGATGAGCCGAAAAAGGAGGGCCGCCGGACGCTGTAGCAGGCGGCCCCGCCCGCGGTGGGGCGAGCGCAGGGATACGGACAGTTCATGGCAAAAATTCGCATTAACGATTTGGCGCGGGAGTTGGAGGTCAAGTCCCGGGTGATTTTGGAAGCGCTGCCGGCGGTGGGATTCACCGAGCGCAAGACCCACTCCAGCGCGGTGGAGGAGGAGGTCGCCGACCGCGTCCGCCGCTACATTCGCCGCGGCGGCATGGATGTCGGCGCCTTCGCTCCGTCGCTGGGCGCGGAAGAAGCCTCCGAGGGGGGGCGCAAGAGATCCAAAGCGCGCGGCGCCAAGGCCGCCGCCCCGGAAGCCGCGCCGGAAACGGCGGCGGAAGTTGTTCCCGAACCCGCCGCCGCGGCGCCCGCCGAGGAGCCGGCTGCGCCGCCCGCCGAACCCGCCGCGCCGCAGGTTCCCGAGCTCCCGGCCCGC
>JAKAUF010000407.1 GCA_021827785.1 Acidobacteriota bacterium
CGACTTTGCCCGCCGGGGGTACTTTCCCGGTTTGGCGCTGCGCCCCGATCCACCCCTGCTGACCTTGGTGGCGCCGGCGCTTCGGTGGCATCACTGCACCGGCGCGTTGTTGCGCTGGATCGCACCGGAGGTCGAAGTGGAACGCGTGGGACTGAATGAGGACTGGCGCCAGCGCCTGCGCGTGGTGGAGCGATTTCAGCACTCCGTTGGGATGGATGGGGGGCCGTCGGACGCATCTTTTTCTTTCACCCGCCCATTGCGGCGAGCAAATAGCTGAAGGAGGAACCATGGCGGAAGCGAAAAAGATTGGTTACGGCGACTTAACCGGCCGCGTCGGCGTGGAGGAGATTCGGGCCCGCGGCGTTGATGTGGATTTGCTGATCAAAAAACTCATCGCCAATGCGGCGGCCGAGTTTTCCAGCACGTATTACTACTACACCATCCTGCGCATGCACCTGGCCGGGCATGAAGACTACAAGGAGATTTGCGAGGATGCCCGCCTGGAGGATCGCGCTCACTGGGAGCTGATCGTGCCGCGCATTTATGAACTGGGCGGTGAGCTGCCCAACGATCTGCCCACCTTCCACAACGGCGCCGGCTGTGCTCCGGCCAAGCTGCCCAGCCCGCCGACCGCGGTCAATATCTTGACCTTGTTGCTGGAAAGCGAGCGCTGCGCCATCCGCAGTTGGTCGGAGATCTGCGACCTCACGTTCGGCAAGGATCCGCGGACCTACGACATGGCGGCGCGGATCTTGAACGAGGAGATTGAGCACGAGGCCTGGTTCATCGAACTCCTGGCGCAGGAGCGGGATCACAAGACCATCCCTTCAGGCCATTTCCGGCGCGGCGAGCCGGGCGAGGCGCCCTACAGCAAAAACCGCCGTTTTTACAATCCCTAAACCACCGCTCCCAGGCCTCCGGCACGGCGGCGGGCCTTCGGGCCCGCCGTTTTGCTTGCCGCCGGCCGCCGCGGCAGGAATCCTTGAACCCCGGTTCGCCAACGGGGCCCGCGGGGGTAGGCTTCCGTGGGACGGTGCTAACTGGTAAACTGGAGATGAGCTTTTTCGGGTCATTTCGGGCGCAATCGGGTGCGCCTTGACCCGTACCGGGACGGCGAGGAGCGCCGCCGCCGCCGGAATTCTTGTCCTCGGAGGTGTCCCATGGCCGGTCGTTCCCGTCCCAGTTTCCAAAAACGTCAGAAAGAGAAAGCGCGTCAGGAGCGGCGGAAGGACAAGATGGAAAAGAGGCTCCAGCGGAACCATGACAAAGCTGCGGGGATCAACCACGACAACGATATTGATTACGAGTTCAACATCTTTGACGGACTGGAAGAAGAACCCGTAGCCAGCGAGGAGCCGGAAACCGAAACCGTGGCGCAGAACTAGTCGTTCACCACAGCGAGCGTGAATCCAGGGCCATGCCGCCCGCCGCGGCATGGCCCTGCTCATTCTGGGCGGTGTTGAGCGGTATGAGCCCGGCGGCGGCTGGCGAAAACGTGGTAGGTGACGCTATCCCAGGCATTGTGTATGGCGGTGAACAGCAGCAGCAGCGCCGCGGCGGCGACGGCGAAAAGAGCCCCCCGGGGATCGGCGTCCACGGCGAATGCCGAGGCGGCCAGGGCCGAGTACGCGGCCGCGGGAAGCGCCGCATGAAACAGCCAATCCTCGAACTCGGGGCGATACTCGATTTGGGTACGCATGCGCCAAGCCACGGAGGCGATATATCCCAGGCCTGCCAGGCCCGCCAGGCCCCAAATCCATGCCGGCGCGAGCACACCGTCCCACGGGGCGCAGAGCACGGCAGCGAGCAGCAGAACGGCGCCGAGATGAACGATGGTTGGGGTAGCGAACGCGCGGCTGCCCTGCTGGCCGCCGTCGGCCGCGGGCGTGCCGGCGAGGAGCGTGATGACCACGAACTGCAAGCCGATCAGCGCTCCGGCGGCGGAGCCGGCGATCACGTAAAAGTTCTCCCATCCAGCGGTAGGCGGCATAGGTGTTTCGCGCCCCGGCAAGCGGCGGAACGCCAGCCTAATTGTGACACGCCGATGTCCCGGGCCCCGCTCTCGATTGACGGGCGCGGGCCCCAGCCCCGCCTGCGGCGGGGCGTCCCGCTTGAATTGGCGCGGCGCGGAGCGCCGCGTACGCGTCGCTAGGGCCGCGCCGCTTCGCTGCCTTAGGCACGCCGCAGTCTTATTCCGCGCGCCGTGGGCGCGCAGGGAATTTCGCGGCCTTTTCGCGCCGACTTTGCCCCGCGTGCAAACGGCGCGACCCCAGCGAAATGCGGCGGCTAGATGTCCACGAACTGGTGATCCGGGCAGGCCGGCTGCAACTGATCGTGCAGCAGAGCGGGCCAAAGGGGACCGAGGCGCAGCGCAGCGGCAGCGCTGTTCCAAAGGCGCTCTTGCAGCTGGCGCTGCGGATACAACTGGCCGACGAGGTGATGGGCTTGGCGCGCGAGGTCTTCCTGGCGGCGGGCGAGGCTGCGCGCCAGCTTGGCCTCGACCTGATCGAACTGGTGGCGCACCTTTTCTCCCGCCGTGCGGACAAAATCCACCAGGGACGGATCCACGGCGGCAACCTGCGACGCGACGGCGGTGAACCCTTGCGCTGCCGCCTCGCGCTGCGCGGCGAGAGTGGCGGCCAGTCCGGCGGGCACAGTCTGGCGGGCCAGATGGGCAGCCAAGGCGGCGGGAGCGTCGCCGTGCGTATCCAGGCCCCAAATTTCCGGCACGGTGAGCTGATACTTCTCCAGCAGCCGGCGGGTGCGCGCATCCAGCAAGGTGGCGCTGAGGCGCGGCCACCGCAGCGGCGGGGCCTGGCCCAGCACGGCATAAAGAGCGCTGGATTGCGCGAGATAGGCGGTTTCGGCGGGCCCGGTCACTTGCGCGGCGCTGGGCAACAAATAGTCTTGCACCAAAGGGCGGAGCAGCGCGCCGGGGGAAAAGCGATGGGGTTCGGTCCGCGCCAGGGCGGCGAGCTGGGCGACGGAATACCGCTCCGCGCCGGCTTGCGCGCCCCCGGCGCTGAAGCGCAGCGCCTGGCGTTGCCCGTTGGTTTCCAAGAACAGCAGCGCGGCGCCATCCGTATGGACCTGCGAGTGGTAGCCGGCCTCCCGCAATTCCCTGCTCCGCTGCTGCAACGCCGCGGCGAGTTCCTCGTGGCGCTCCACGGCTTGCTCCACGACGGGAGCGGCGGCGGCGGCGAGCGCCGGATCGAGGGGATCCAGGACGATCAAGCCCCACGGCGCGAACCACCGCGCCAGCAAACGGGCGAAGGCGGAGGCCAGCGTTTCGCCGGGACGGTAGGCGGCGGCTAGCGCGGCGATGGCATCCGGGGCGGCGCCGGTGGCCTGGGCGAACACATCGAGCGTGGCGCCGATCTCCGGCCCCAAGACGATCCGGCCGACCGGCGATAGTGGCGGCGCGGACGGCGGGGGCAACTCGACCCGCCGCGGTTCACCGGCCGCCCCGAGGATCCAGGCTTGGTTGATTTCGGCGAAATCGTGGTCTTGGCTGGCGAGCCAAAATACCGGCACGGCGGCGACGCCCTCGGCGCGCAGGCGTTCCGCCGTGAGCACCGCCGTGAGCGCCTTGTACACGGTCAGCAGCGGACCGCCAAACAGCCCAACCTGTTGGCCGGTGACGATCACGACGGTTTCCGGCCGGCCCAAAAGCGCCAACAGTTCCTCGGTGGCGGGCCCGGCGCCCCAGGCGCGATTGCCCGCCGCTAGCGCCGTGGTCACCCGCGCGCGCAGTCCGGAGGCATAGGACACATTCCGGGCCGCCGCGGCCAAGACTCCCGGAGCAAACGGCGACGCCGCCGCGGCGCCGTAAAAGCGCGCGACGCGGTCGAATTGATAGAGGTAATCGGCGTACAGGCGGCTGAGTCCTGGAATTTGTCGCTGGTCCAGGCAGACGGGCATCGTTCTATTTTACGGGTGCGGGAGCGGGAGCGGAGCGGAGGAGCGGCTGCGGCCGCGCGCGGAACGCGATTTCGCCATCAGCCGGCGCCCGGTCACACGAAAAAAAAAGCGGCCGGCTGATGCCGGCCGCCTTTACCCCATGCCGCCCGGTTTCGCTTACATGCCGCTGGCGTAGCCGCTCCCGGTAGTGGGATCGGCAATCGGCGCGCCGGCAAACAGCGTGCTGGCGTGATGATGCAGCGCCAGGCGATTGAAGGCCGCCACGTCGGTGCGCAGCAACCCGTTGAACTGGGCCAGGTACCCATGCAGCTTGGTGTTCTCCTTGGCCAGCAGGGCCACCGCGTCCTGATTCGGCGGCAGGTCGTAGCCCGGCGTCAACTCAAACATGAGCATGCTCATGATGTCGTGGAAGTCCGACAAATAGTGCAGGCTGTCCTCGCTGCCCGGCTGAACTTTGCTGTTGTAGACGGCATTCTTCATGGCCATCACCTTCTTGTCCAGGGCCTGGGCGCGCGCCAGCACCGGCCGATACTCCGCGTTGACCACGCCGGTCGGCTGCGACGGCCGCAGCATTTTGGCGACCGACGCCAATTGCTCGTGCAACGCCGTTAGGCGATTGAGCATCGTGTTCAGCGCGGACAGGTCGTTGCGCGCCTTGAGCGCGATGCGAGTGTCGGCCGCGAAGTTGGCCATGTTCACCGGGAAGCTGGGATCCGCCTTGATCTCCGCCGTTACCGACTGGCTCTGCCCATTCAACGTGGCGGTGATCTTGTAAACGCCCGGCGCCGCCGCCGGACCCATGCCGCGGAAGAAGAAAAAGCCGCCGCGGCGAGGCTTGATGAAGTTCAGCGGCGTGGCGCCAGCGTAGCGCATGGCCCAAGTGACGCGATTGAAACCCTGCTTGGCGGGCCCAAAGAGCGTGTCCACCACATGCCCGTGGGCGTCCGTGATGGTGATCTTCACCGGTTTCTGGTGCTGCCGCTTTTCCGCCGGAGTAGTCTTGACGGCGGTCTTCACGTAGTAATCCACCATGACGCCGGCCGGCGGATTGGGCGTGGTGAAGCTGCTGAGGCTGGGCGTGTTCCGCGGCCGGAAGTTGAGCATGTAGGCCGGCAGCGCCGGGAAGAGATGGAAGTTGCTGGCCAAGATCGCCGGCGTCTGGTCCTCCAGCGGGGTGATGTTGTCCAGCACGTAGATGCCGCGGCCATGCGTGGCCAGGACCAACGAATGATCGCGGGGAACGAACTTCAGGTCGTAGACGGTGACGGTCGGCAGATTGGCTTGCAGCGGCCGCCAAGACGCTCCGTCGTCCTGCGAATAGAACAGGCCGGTGGCCGTGCCGGCGACCAGGAATCCGCGCTGGTCGGGATCCTCGCGCACCACCATGACCGGGGTGTCCGGCGGCAATCCGGCGCTGATGTTCTTCCAGGTCTTGCCGTAATCATTGGTCTTGTAGACATATGCGTGGTTGTTGCCGGTCTCATGAAAATCGAAGGAGACGTAGCAACTGCCGGGATTGAACGGCGACGGATCAATTTGCTGCACCCGGCCCCACTGCGGCAGACCGGGGATATTGCCGGTGACGTTGCTCCAATGAGCGCCGCCATCGCGCGTCACCTGCACCAAACCGTCGTCGGTGCCCACCCAAATGGTCCGGGGATCGTGAGGGGAGACACCGAAGGAAAGAATCGTGTCGTAGGTTTCCGCGCCGCTGATGTCATGCTCGATTGGGCCGCCGCTGGTTTGCTGCTTGGCCTTGTCGTTGCGCGTCAGATCGGGACTGATCGGCGTCCAGTGCAAGCCGCCGTCGGTGCTCTTGAACAGAACGTTGGCGCCGATGTAGACGATATTGTCATTGGTCGGCGAAACCGCGATCGGCGCGGTCCAGTTGAAGCGATAGCGCAGATCCGCCGGGGCCATGGCGCTGACGCCCAGCACCGTGGGCCGCTCGTAGCGGGAGGTGTTGTTCTTTAGGTCCACGCGGCCGATGGAGCCGTTTTGGGCATCGGCATAGATGATGTCGGGGTTGCTGGGAGCGGGGACGGCGTATTGCCCGTCGCCGCCGGCGACCGTGAACCAATCGCTGCCGGTGATGCGGTAGCCGCTGCGGCTGGGCCCGCACCATGCGTTGTTGTCCTGCAAGCCGCCGCACACCTCAAAGGCGATTTGGTTGCTGGTGGCCACCTGGTAATACTCCTCGATCGGCAGGTTGGCCAGGAACTGCCAGTTATGGCCGGTGTCCAGCGACAGATACACGCCGCCGTCGTTGCCTTCGATGATCCGGCTGGGGTCGGAGGGATCAATCCACATCGAATGATTGTCGGGATGGACGCCGCGGCCGATGCGTTTGACGATGTGGCCGCCGTCCTGCGTCTCATACATCCCGGATGCCAGGAAGTACACGCGGTCGGGATCGTTGGGCGCCACCGCCATGAAGGAGAAATACCAGGGGCGGTCGTCAATGCCGTGGTTGTTGTTGACGTATTTCCAGTGGTTGCCCAGGTCGTTGGTCACCCACAGGCGGCCGTGCTTGGCCTCGATCAGGGCGTAGATGCGCTGCGGATCGCTGGGAGCGGCGGCCAGGCCGATGCGGCCGAGCGGCCCCTTGGGGAGGCCCTTGGTCAGCTTGGTCCAGGTCGCGCCGCCGTCGGTGGAACGATAGATGCCGCTGCCCGGTCCGCCATCGGAGAAGTACCACGGATGCCGCACCGCTTGCCACATGGCGGCAAACAGCACGCGCGGGTTACCCGGCTCCATGATGAGCCGGGAAACGCCCGTCTGGTCATTGACAAACAACACCCGCTGCCAGGTCTTGCCGCCATTTTCGGTGCGGTACACGCCGCGCGTGTTGTTGGCCTTCCAGGCGTTGCCGAAAACGCCGACCCAAACTTCATTCGGATTTTGCGGATTGACCACGATGCTGGAGATCTGCCCGGCGTGCTTGAGGCCCATGAACTGCCAGGTGGCGCCGCCATCGGGGGAGAAGTAGACGCCATGCCCGTTAATCACGTCGCCGCGGATGTTGGCCTCGCCCGTGCCCACCCAGACCAGGTTCGGATTGGAGGGCGCCAAGGCGACGACGCCAATGGAGTTGGGTTCGTGGGTAAAGATGGCTTTCCAGGTGTAGCCGCCATTCACCGATTTCCAAACCCCGCCTCCCGCCGTTCCCACGTAATACACGTCAGGGTTGCCGGGAATGCCCACTACGGAGGTGACCCGGCCGCCGGCGACCGCGGGGCCCAGTTCCCGGAACTTTAGCGCGCCCAGCGCGCCCGTCTTGGCGGCGCTGTTCTGCGCCTGGACGGGCGTCAGCCATGCCAGCAACGGCAACGCCACCAGCAGGGCGATCAGGCGAAAACGTTTGGGGCGGAACGCAGGGCGGCGAGTGGGCATCGTGTTCTCCTCAACCGGCAAACTATACTCCGAATAGGGATAGTGCGCCAAGCTGGCACTAACGTTGGCGGCGTACGAAATTCCAAGTGGAAAGGTTACAGGCGGTTCCGGCGGGCGAGCAATTTTCGCCCCTGCCGGTTGCCGACAGCCGCGTTTCCCCCCGGACACGCGGCTTGCCTACCTACAGGCTTGCCCCGGGAGCACCGCACGCCTACGCCTGGGAGACGGCACTCCAACCGGCCCCGCGAATCAGGCTCATTCCCCGACACGGACCAGGCGCATCAGGTTGGTATGGCCGGAGATGCCGAACGGGACGCCGGCGACGATGGCCAGCACCTGGCCCGGCTGGACCAGGGCGTGGTCCAGCAACTGGCGTTCGGCCCGGCCTAGCATCTCGTCGGTGGTGGCCATCTCCGGCGAGGCTACCGGAGTAACGCCCCAGTACAGCCCTAGGCGGCGGCGGACGCGCGGCTCCGCGGCGAGAGCGTAGATCGGGCACGGGGGACGGAAGGCGGCGACTTGGCGGGCGGTTTCACCGCCCTGGGTGTAAACGGCGATCGCCGCCATGGGCAGCTCGCGGGCGGCGGTGGCCACGGCGGCGGCGATGGTCTCGGGAATGGAATGCGGCGTGCCGTCCTCCCGGCGGCGGCGGCGCGGCTCGAAATCCTCCTGGTGGGCGCCTTCCGCCTCGGTGATGATGCGGGCCATCATGCGCACCGCTGCGTTGGGATACTGCCCGCTGGCGGTTTCACCGGAAAGCATCAGGGCGTCGCTGCCGTCCCAAACCGCGTTGGCCACATCGGTGGCCTCGGCGCGGGTGGGGCGGGGATGGGCGGTCATGGACTCCAGCATCTGCGTGGCGGTGATGACCGGAATATGATGCCGCCGGGCGGCGCGGATAATGCGCTTTTGCAGCACCGGAACCTGCTCCGGCGGCAATTCCACGCCCAGGTCGCCGCGGGCCACCATCACGCCATTGGAGCGGCTCAGGATGGCGTCCAGCTCGGTGATGGCGCTGGGCTTTTCCAGCTTGGGGATGATCGCGGTGGCGGCGGCGCCGGGCGCCTCGGGATGCGCCGCGGCCCAGTCCAAGATGGCTTGCCGCAACAGATCCACGTCGGCGGCGGACTGCACAAAGGATAGGGCGACGAAATCCACCCCGGCCGCCAAGCCGGCATGCAGGTCGGCCATATCCTGCGCGGTCATGGCGGGAATCGGCAGGCGGGCGCCGGGCAGGTTGACCCCTTGGTGGCCGGCGAGCTCGCCGCCATTGATGACCTGGCAGGTAATGGCGCCGCCGGCGACCGCCGCCACCCGCAACTCGATCAGGCCGTCGCTGAGCAAAATGACGTCGCCGGGGCTGACGGCGCTGGCCAGATCGTGGCTGGTGGTGATGACGCTGTTCGTATCGGCCGAACCGGCTGTGGCCGAGGCCATCAGCGTCACGGTGGAACCCGCGGCCAGCGCCAGGCGTTCCGCGCCGGCCAAGCCTCCGGTGCGGATCTTGGGCCCGGCCAGATCCAACAGCACGGCGACCTCGCGGCCCAACTCCGCCGCGGCTTGCCGCACCTCGGTGGTAATCGCCGCCCGCCAGGAGGCATCGCCATGGGCGCAGTTGAGGCGGGCGACATCCATGCCCGCGGCGATCAATTCGCGGATGCCCGCCGGCGAGGCGCAGGCGGGACCGAGGGTGCAAACGATTTTGGCGCGCCGTTCCGGGGCGGCGGCGAGCGCGGAGCGCACAGCCGAAGTCATGTCCATACGGTAACAGGGGCGGCGGGAACCGCGTGGGGGCGAGTGCGCAGCATCACCCGCCCGCCAGCGCTCCGGCGGGCAGGCAAGCCGTGGCTCCGGTATGCAGTGCCGGCGGCAGGCGGGTCGGGATGGCTAGATCTCCAGATCGGAGCGCGTGATCTTCAGGCCGTTAAGGTTGCCGAGCACGGTCACGCCGACTTTTTCGCCGACAAAGCATTCCGCGGCGATGTCGCGCACGTCGTCCGCGGTTACCGCTTCAATCCGCTCCAGCATTTCGTCCAGCGACACTTGGCGCCCGAAGTAGATCTCTTGCCGGGCCAGATTGGACATGCGCGCGCCGGTGGATTCCAAACCCAGCATCAGGCTGCCCTTGACCCCATCCTTGGCGCGGCGCAGCTCCTCGGCCGGCACGGGATTGGCCTTCAAATCCCGCAGTTCGGCGATGACGGAGCGGACCACCTGCGGCACGGTCTGGATGCTGGTGCCGGCATAGACGCAGAACATACCCGTGTCGCGATAGGGGTTGAGGTCGCTGAAGACGGCGTAGGCCAGACCCTGGCGCTCGCGAATATTTTGAAACAGCCGGGAGGACATCCCGCCGCCCAGGAGGGTGTTCAGCACCGACCAGGCGTAGCGCCCCTCGTGAACGATGGGATGGGCGGGCAAACCCAGAAATACCTGCACCTGCTCCAATTGTTTCTTGTTGCGCAGCACGATGCGCGCATGGCTTTTGGGCGGCCCCTCGGCATGCCCGTTGGCGACGGGACGCAGGTCAGCGAACCAATGCCGCACCAGATCCACGAAACGCTCATGCTGCAAGTTGCCGGCGGCGGCGATGACCAGATGATCGGGCGCGAACCACTGGCCGTAATAGCGGCGCACGGTTTCCTCGCGCAACGCGCGCACGGTGTCCTTGGTGCCGAGGATCGGCCGGCCCAGCGGATGGTCCTTCCAGAAGTTCTGCGTGAAGATTTCATGGACGAGATAGTCGGGATTATCCTCGTCCATTTTGATTTCCTGCAAAATGACGCCCTGCTCGCGGCTGATGTCCTCGGCGCGGAAGAGCGGATTGCGCACCAGATCGGCGAGCACTTCCAAGGCCAGCGGCACATGCTCATCCAGCACCTTGGCGTTGAAACAGACGTTCTCCTTGGAGGTGAAGGCGTCGAGATTGCCGCCCACCGAATCCACCGAGCGCGCGATGTCTTCGGCCGAGCGATTCGTAGTGCCCTTGAAAACCATGTGCTCAATGAAATGGGTGATGCCATTTTCCGGCGCATCCTCCCGGCGGGAGCCGGAGGTCACCCAAATGCCGAGCGACACCGAGCGCACATGGGGCATGGCCTCGGTAATGACGCGCACGCCGTTGGGCAGAACGGCGCGTTGGATATCGGAAGTGGCGGAGGGGACGGTGATAGGGGAAATCGTCGTAGACACAACCGCCTCCTAGATAAATCGGAGGGCCGCCAGAACGCTAGCAACCCCGGTCTATTCATTGTGACATAAAGGCGCGGGCCGAAAATTATTGACGTAACTATTTTATTTTCAATCACATATCGCAACAAAACGCGGTTCCGGGCGACGCCGTGGCAGGCGGGACCCGGCGATGCGGCGGTGGGCCGGAACGCCGTCCAGCGGTCGCACCAGCAGGGCGGATTGCGGCGCCGGGGCGCATTCGGAGCTGGATGACGGGCCGCGTTGCTCGGCCGGAGCGCGCCGCCCTAGGAGCGGATGCAACCGCGGCGATGCGGCGGCGGATGCGCCCGGCCAGCCGAGGTTGCGGTGCCGTGAGGCGGCGCCCTATACGAGTCGCGCCGGTGCGCCTGGGCTAAGGCTAGCGCCGAGCGACTGGGGCGGTGATGCAATCGGGCGGTGATGCGATCGGGGGACTATGCATAGATCAGTGCGGGCCTCCCGGCTCAATCGGCGCGGCACGAGGCGCGGTGTTCGTTGGCGCGGGGCGGAGCTTTCATTGGCGCGGGGCGGAGCCCCGCTTTGACTGGCGCGACGCGTTGCCCGGCTTTGACTGGCGCGACGCGTTGCCCGGCTTTGACTGGCGCGACGCGAAGCGCCGCTTCGGCTGGCGCGCGGCGGAGCTGGCGCGCGGCGAAGCCCTGGCTTTCGCGCGCTGGGCGAGCCGCGAAGTCCTTTCGCGCGGCGGCCTGTCCGCACCTGCTTTGCCCCCCGGGGAAACGGCGCGGCCCCGCGAGTGGCTGGGGCCGCTTCGACCGCCGGTAACGGGTACGGCCGGAAGCGCGGCGGCCGCATCGGGCAGGGCCGCCCGGCGGGTCCCATGGCGGCCGTCGTCCCGCCGTATTG